>JBCNMJ010000024.1:0-40674 GCA_039594975.1 Chryseobacterium sp.
TCCCTTATCGGAGCTTCGTAATGTCCTGACATTTTTTACCTATTTATTATTTAAACTTTATTTTTCTACTCTGTTTCTTACTTTAGTGTGATAGAACACATTTGGTTTTGTTCCGATCTCTTCAAGTAAATAATATCTTCTGTTGCTAGAGTACAATTCTCTTACTTCAGATTCTTTGTCATTCATGTCTCCAAACGTCATTGCTCCTGTAGAACAAGCTTTAGAACAAGCTGTTTGGAATTCTCCAGCTTTCACTTTTCTTCCTTCTTTCTTCGCTTCAAGAATAGTTGACTGAGTCATTTGGATACACATAGAGCATTTCTCCATCACCCCTCTCGTTCTTACAACTACGTCCGGATTTAATACCATCCTTCCTAAATCGTTGTTCATGTTGAAATCGAACTTGTCGTTTAGGTTGTATGTAAACCAGTTGAAACGTCTTACTTTATATGGACAGTTGTTTGCACAATATCTTGTACCAATACATCTGTTGTATGCCATATGGTTTTGACCTTGCTTACCGTGTGATGTAGCCGCAACCGGACATACAGTTTCACATGGAGCATGGTTACAATGCTGACACATTACCGGCTGGAAAATTACATCAGGATTTTCAGCAGGATGGTTCAATGCGCCTCCTTCTTTGTTGAATGCGGTTCCATATAATTCAGGAACAGCCAATCCTTCTTTTAACCCTTCATAAACTTCCACTTTTTGTTTAGCAGAATAGTAACGGTCAATTCTTAACCAGTACATATCTCTAGACATTCTGATCTCATCTTTTCCTACAACAGGAACGTTGTTCTCAGCCTGACAAGCAATAATACATGCTCCACAACCTGTACAAGAGTTCAAGTCGATTGATAAGTTAAAGTGAGGGCCGTCTGTATCATCGAAAGCATCCCAAAGATCAATTTTTCTTGCAGGAAGTGCTCCACTGATTGTATGATATTCCAATGGCTTATTCCATCCGTTGTGTTCATCATCAAATGCTACGTTTAAGTAATCAGCCAAAGGAACTTCTTTAGCGATTTCATAACGTCCCATTAATGTATTTTGAAGCTGGATACCTGCAAATTCGTGATCTTCTCCTGTTTTTTCAATCTTAGCGTTAGAAACAACTAGGTTAGAACCATCAAATAAAGGATAAGCATTTACACCTGTTTCAGCAGTAGCTCCCGAGTTTTTCTTCCCATAACCAAGTGCAAGACCTACAGATCCGTCAGCTTGTCCCGGTTGGATGAATACAGGAACATCTTTTATTGTTACTCCGTTTACAGTAAGGTTTACGATAGAACCGTCTAACTGCATTCTCGCATTAAGATCATTATCAATACCTAATCTTTCTGCGTCTTTCGGAGAAATTGTCAAGTAGTTATCCCAAGACATTCTTGTCAATGGATCCGGTAATTCCTGCAACCAAGGGTTGTTTGCCTGAGTACCATCCCCCATAGAAGTCTTAGTATACAATACCAATTCTAAATCAGAAGCTTTGAAACCATTCAATTCAGCAACGGCCTGAGCAGCGTTTCCTCCTGCATAAGACAATGTAGTAGCGTTTGGAGATACATTGATTCCGTTATATAAAGCTTTATTGAAAGAAGTTCCTCCTAAAATAGAAGAAGCATTCGCTTTTAAATAATCATAATAATTATTAGCAGCATTGTTTTTACCATTCTTCCAAACCAATAAAGACTCTTCAATCTGTCTTGATTTGTAGATTTTCTGGATTGTTGGCTGCATTAATGAATACACACCTGTCTGAGGCTCTATATCTCCCCAAGATTCTAACCAGTTAGCTACAGGAATTACAGCCTTAGCTGCTTTGTACATTTCATTTTTCTTATCAGCAACTGCGATTACATAAGGAACTTTAGTTAAAGATTTTTTGAAATCTTCTCCTTTATGATAAGAATAAATCGGGTCAACATTGTTAGCGATCAATACACCAACCTGACCAGCGTTTACCCATCCTAGGAATTCCTGGAATCTTGCTTTATCAAAGTCTTTTAGGAAGTTCGCTTTACCTGTGAAAGCAACCGAACCTAATTTTTGGTTAATTAAGTGAGCTAAAACCTGAGCACCTTTAGAACCATCAGCAAAAACAACAGCTTTACTGCCTTTTGCCTGTAATTCTTTAGCGATTTCGTTAGCTGTTTTATCTGATGAACCACCACCAACGATTGCATTGTAAACTTCAACCAAAGTTTTGTTCACTGCACTTGGTTTTAATCTGATTCTTTCGTCAGCATTAGCACCAGTTAAAGACATATTGGATTCTACCTGAATGTGTCTTAACATGTTTGGTCCTGGCTTTCTTGCTGCTGCGTAAGAAGTTTCTAAACTTCCTGCATTATAATCTCCTAAGAAATCAGCTTGGAAACCTACCACCAATTCAGTCCCTTTAAGGTCGTAAACCGGTAATGCTCTTGTCCCGAATACTTCCTGAGCTGCGTCTAACGCTGCAGCATAAGGGAAAGCATCATAAGTTACTAATTCTGCTGTAGGATATTTTGCTTTGAATTCAGCAAATAATTTTTTGAAAGTAGGTGAAGCAAAAGAATGTGATAATAACACGATTCTTTTACCTGCAGCTTTCGCTTCTTCCAACCCTTTAATTACAAAACTGTCTACTTTATCGAAAGTCTCGTCTTTTCCTTCAAATTTAGGTTGCTTTACTTTATCATTATCATAAAGAGAAAGTACACTCGCCTGAGCTCTTGCATTTGTTTTTCCTAAATCACCAGCAGCTGGATTCGGCTCAATTTTGATAGGTCTTCCTTCTCTGGTTTTTACTAAAACACTAGCAAAGTCAAAACCGTCGAAATATGTTGAAGCGTAATAATTCGGAACTCCCGGAATAATATCATGTGGTTTTACCACGTAAGGAATCGTTTTAATTACCGGAGCTTCACAGGCAGCTAATGTTACTGCTGCTGTAGAGAAACCTAATAATTTTAAGAAATCTCTTCTTGAAGTACTGGAACCGTTCTGTTCCGCATCCCCAAGGAAATCTTCTACAGGAATTTCTTCCTGGAACTCTTTCTGAGCCAGCTTATTGTTTAAAGCCGGATCTTTAAGTTCATGAATACTTCTAAATTGTATTTTGTTTGAAGCCATTTATACTTCTAATTTTTAGTTATTAATAATGACATTTACCACACTCAAGACCTCCAATTGCATCTACAGTAATCTTACCACCGTCTTTAGGGTATTGTTTTTTCAATTTGTCATGTAGATTTTTGAAGTATTCTTTATTATAACCGTTGTTCATATCAACCTCAGTAGTCCTGTGACACTCGATACACCATCCCATAGTGAAATCGTTAGCCATCTGAACAACATTCATTGTATCAATCTTACCGTGACAAGCTTTACAAACAACATCAATTTTGTTCGTAGGATTCTTTTTGTTGAAAGAATTAATAATTGCTTGTTCACCTGCTACTACGTGCTGAGAGTGGTTGAAGTAAACAAAGTCTGGCATGTTGTGGATTCTTGTCCATTCAACCGGCTGAGTTTTTCCTGTATATTGTTGTTTTACTGGATCCCAACCTGTCGCAGCATAAATTTTCTGAATTTCTCCGTCATAGAATGCTTTATCTTTTCCAGGCTCCATATAATGTTCTGCGTTGTATTCACCAATTGCTTTGTGACAGTTCATACAAACGTTCATAGAAGGAATCTCTGATACTTTACCGTATTTAGCACTTGAGTGACAAAGCTGACAGTCGATTTTCTGTTCTCCTGCGTGAATTTTGTGAGAGAAGTAAATTGGTTGTTCCGGCTTGTACCCTTTGTAAACCCCAATCCACATAATCCAGTTCCAAACACCATAAGTAGCCAATAAAGCAAGGATCGCGATCAACCCTTTACCTACATAATGGTATTTTTCATAAACTTCACTGAAAGATTTTACTCTTGTTTCGTTTAGCCCGGCTAAGTCTTCAGACTGACCTAGTTTCACAAGCTGTCTTAGTTTTACTAAAATCCAAACTAATAAAGCTGCAATAGCTAAAAGGGAAATGATTACAACGTTTGTTGTAGTATTGCTCGCCGGAGCTGTTGTTGCTTCCGCACCCTGTGTTGCTGTTTTTTTATCAGCTGCAGGCTCTGGAGCCGGAGGATTAGTTGTGTATGCTAAGATGTCGTCAATATCCTTATCAGAAAGATTTGGAAAGAGCTGCATCTCAGTCTTATTAAATTTTTCAAAAATCTCATTGGCGTATTTATCGCCAGATTCTCTGACTTCCTTGTTGTTTTTGATCCACTTGTGAAGCCACTCTGTATCTTTGCCGCCTTCTGTCTTAACTCGTTCTACCACTCCTTTCAAAGGTGGACCTACAACTTGTTTGTCTAGCGCGTGACATGCAGTACAATTCGCTTTGAAAAGTTTCTCTCCGTTTTTAGGATCGCCGTCTTGCCCGTAAATTGAAGCACTGGTTGATAACAATAAGCCTATTGCAACCAACGTTTGTTTATAATGCTTTCTCCAACTAATCATTTAAATTATCTTATGTTAGTAAAATATTGAACATTCAATCAATTCCGCAAAAATAATATATTTAACAGAAATTTAACGGCATATAGAAAGGGGAAAATATCATTTCAGTTTAATTTGTATTGATTCTAAATAACTCAGTTTGGTATAATTTTTTATTTGTATAAATTTGCTGAAACAACTTTTAAATGAAAAATTTGATAAAATTATTTTCGATATTATCCCTGCTTAGTTTTTATAATATTGATGCACAACAGGTTGTAAAAAAAGACACTTTATCCGGTACAGAGCTTATTATGAGTATGGATCCCCGAGTAAATGATGCATTGACGAGTCTGGAAGATAAATGCTCTAAGGTTTCTTACGGTAAATCTTCTAACGTTATAGACGATGATACTCCTTCAAGACCAACAAAAATTCTGGTTCCCAACAGAGAACTTACGAATGCTGAAATCTGCAGAAAAAACCCTAGAATTTTAGGATACAAAATACAAATCACCACCGTAAAAAGTAATGATGAAGCCAACGAAATCAAAACTTATTTCAGAAAGAGATTTCCGAATTTAAAAGTAGAAACAGACGCTTCTTTACGACCTAATTATAAGATTTTAGCCGGAAGTTATTTCAGTAAACAAAGTGCTGCTTCTGACCTTTCTAAAATAAAAGAATATTTCAAATCTGCAGTTGCTGTACAATACAGAATTTTTTGTGCAGAAGCTAAATAATTAAATACATAAAAATAAAAAAGCTGAGAAATTTCTCAGCTTTTTTTATTGATAAAATTTATTCAGAAAGTCAAAAAACTCTTCCATTCTTAAATAATTATTATACCCGAGATAAACCAACAGTACACTCATAATTGCTGTAAGCAATGGCATCATTTTTGGAGAGGATTTATAGGCATAGAAAAGCCATCCCAGCAACAAAATATACACAAAAACAAAATGACCTCCATAGATATAGGAAGTATGGAGTCCAAATCTCATAAAGCAGTGTATAATAATATCTACAACGAAAGAAATTACAATAATCTGAACAAATTTATTTTTAAAATTTTTACAATAACTCCACACCAGAAGTCCCAAAACAATAAAGACAAATAGATAGGATATCGGAGAGGAATACACATCCATAAACAAGCCTTTATAATGAAAGCCTTTCATGTTATGCTTATCTCTGATGATAAAGCCAGGAAAAAGCATATTTCCCCCAAAAAAGAAAGAAACCATCATATCCCAAACTGAAGCAGGCTCAGCATTGGAAAACTTTTCATACTGACTGTTGGTTTTGGAGAAAATATTTTCATATTTAAATTCAATTCTGTTTAGATAAAGCAAAACAAAGCAGATCACCGTTACTAAACCTCTTATAAAAGCATCAAGAAGTTTTTTCCAGCTTTTAAATAAATTCTTTTCAAAAAATACAGGAATAAAAACCTTTACCAGATTCGTGATAGTAAGCCCTCCAATAGTAACACCTGCCGCAACCAATGTCAATGGAGAGATTTTTTTCTCATTTTTAAGCCTTGTTGCTGCATAATAATTGAAAAGCATTAATAAAAACAGTGTATAGGTAAAGTTTTCAGGAGTAAAAGAGAGCAGAATAGCTGTAGAAAATACAGAAAAGAAAGCAACCAGTAAAAGATTGATCAATAATGGAAGCCTGATAATATTTTTTAAATATTTAAAGATCTGTACAATACTTAAACTTACCATCAGATTACTCATCCATGCTAAAACCAATCTGAAGGTACTATCTTTCTTTCCGTCCGAAAAAAGAAAAGCCAGCTCACGCAACCAATTAAAAAAATAATAGGACAGTGGATGACGTTCAAAGCTTCCCCCCGTCATTACGATAGACCGATTGTCAAAACTAAAATAGGCATCCCAGGGAATTCTGTCATCAAAAATAATGGTATAATTCAACGCTATATAAGATCCTAAAACCCCATAAACGCAAAGAAAGAAAAGGAAAACACCCAGTTCTGTAAAAGTGGAAGGAAAAACTATTCTAAAAAAACTATAAAGTTTTGATTGTATGGACACTGTTAAAATTTTTGCAAAAATAAAAAAACACAATCTGAATTGGCTAACTATTTTTACATTCACATCAATTTAAACAATATAAACTTATAATCTGAATCATTAAGAACTGCAGGACAACATGGAACAACCCGACACATCATCATATTTTGATGGTCTTTTAGCCGAAAATTCGGTAAATTTTTCCTCATAAGGGTTTTCCAATGCTATAATTAATTTTTCAAGCAAAGCAGTTTCTCCTTTTTCAATTTCTTCAATACATTCGTAAAGAAGGTAATTTCTCAAAGTAAATTTAGGATTGTTTTTTCGCATTAATGCCAAAGATTCTTCTCTTGAGCTTTTATTTTTTTCAATTCTCAATTCATATTGGTTGATGAAATTTTTAATTTTTGAAAAAGCTTTATCATCTAATGGAACATATGAAATCTTTCCAAATTCATCTTTCAGATCATCATCACCTACCCTTTTTTCCAAGAGATTGAAGAAAAGTGTATAATCAAGCTGAAATTCCTGCATCAGACCCTGCCAATTGATAAAAAACTCTTCATCACTTTCCAATAATCGATCAAATCCAAATTTATTACACAACATATTGTCGTGTCCCTTCCAAAAATAATCTCCGAATTTATTCAGGGTATCTTCTAAAAACTTTTCATCTTTTATAATGGGATGGAGTGCATTGGCTAGCTGCCAAAGATTCCATTGAGCAATCTGCCCCTGTTTTCCAAACGCATATCTTCTTCCCGGAAGGTCCGTTGTATTGGATGTAAAATTCAAATCATATTCATCCATCATTGAAAACGGTCCGTAATCTATCGTAAGACCAAGAATTGACATATTATCCGTATTCATTACTCCATGTACGAAACCAACTCTAAACCATTCTATCATCAGGTCTGCGGTTCTTTCCGCTACATTTTCAAAAAAGTTTTTATACTTTTGATTTCCTTCAGACTGGATTTCAGGAAAATAATTCTTTATGACAAAATCCAGAAGATCCTGTAATGTTTTATATTCCTGTTGAGCAGATAATAATTCGAAATGCCCAAACCTTAAAAAACTTTCTGCGGTTCTTATAACTACCGCTCCTTTTTCTTCCTGAGGATTTCCACTATATAAAATATCTCTTACAACATTTTCTCCTGTAAGGCTTAAACTTAACGCTCTTGTTGTAGGAACACCCAAATGATACATTGCTTCACTCATCAGATATTCACGAACAGAGGATCTGAGTACTGCTCTTCCATCTGCATGCCTGGAATAAGGCGTTGCTCCGGCTCCTTTCCATTGTATCTCAGTTTTTTTTCCTGACGGGTTTTCAATTTCTCCCGCATAAATTGCTCTACCATCTCCCAGCTGCCCCGCCCAGTTTCCAAACTGATGTCCTGCATAAGCTGTTGAGTAGGGTTTAATATTGCCTGGTAAATCATTACCCACCAAAAAGCTGAGATCTTTTTCCTCGTATCTTCCCAATCCTATTTCTTCTGATAGTTTTTCGTTAAAAATAATAAGTTTGGGATTTTTAAATTCTACAGGAGCAACTGTTGAGAGCAGCACCTTAGGTGTCATCCTCTGCATCGGGTTTCCTGAGAAATCTCCTGGAAAAATCTCTGTAAACGGCTGTTTTATATTGGTAAGATTCATAAATCAAAGATATTAATTTGATTACAAAAAAGCCTCCCATTTCTGGAAGGCTTTATCTAAATTATCTATTTATTATTAAAATCAATTTCTTCTCCTTTATTGAGATTTTCATTTACATTCTCATCTTTCTTATCCGGATTCTTTTTCGGAGAAGGTTCTGCAGGTTTCGGATTTTTAATTTCATCTAAAGTTTGCAATCCTCCATCATCTCCATATCCACTTCCTAATCCTTTAAGGTTGGAACATCCGTCTTTCCATTCTGAAGGTTTTACAAATTTATCTTGAGGAGAAATTCCCAAGCTTTTATCTGCCCATACTTTCTTCATATAGATTGCCCAAATAGGGAGTGCCATTTTTGCTCCCTGCCCTTCTCCCGTTCCGAAGAAGTGAGTTGCTCTGTCTTCCCATCCTACCCAAGCTCCTGTTGCCAGTTTCGGAGTAATCCCCATAAACCAACCATCGGAGTTATTCTGGGTTGTTCCTGTTTTTCCTGCAATTTCAACATCCTTTGAAATTCCTTTTCTGCCAAGCTCTCCGGAAGCGGTACCATACTGCGCGACTCCTTTCATCAATTCGATCATTGTATAGGCATATAAAGGATTCATTACTTCTTTTGGTTCTACATTTACTTCTTTGATTACTCTCCCGTTTGCATCTTCTATTCTCCAGATCATTTCCGGTTTGTTGTAATTTCCGTAATTCGCAAAAGTACTGTATGCCCCTACCATTTCGTAAATGGTAATATCCGAAGCTCCTAATGCCATTGGTAAGCTGGTTGAGATTTCTTCAGTAACCCCTAAATCTCTTGCTGTTTGTATTACACTTTGTGTTCCTGTCATTTCAGCCAAACGTAGTGCAACCGGGTTTTGAGAATGCGCCAAAGCATCTTTTAAGGTAAGCATTCCTCCTCTCCCAGGAACATGATAGCTTCCTTTGTTGAAACTTGCATTAGAGATCGTAGAACATGGTGTTAAGCCTAATTTCATGATTGCAGTTGCATATACGAAAGGCTTAAATGTAGACCCAACCTGTCTTTTACCTTGTTTAATATGGTCATACTGGAAATGTTGCCAATCAATACCTCCTACCCATGCTTTAATTTCTCCGGTTCCAGGAACCACAGACATCAAACCTGCCTGAGCAATCTGTTTGTGCCATTTGATAGAATCCCAAGGAGACATTTCCACTTCTTCTTCTCCAGCCCAGGTAAAACGGGATGTTTTAACAGGTTTTTTAAATTCTGCTATAATGGCCTCATCTGAAAGACCATCTGCTTTCAGCAGCTTATATCTTCCTGTTCTCTTCATCGCCTGAACCATCAAATCATTAATCTGCGTACTATTAAGATAATAGAAAGGCCTGTCTTTTCTTCCTCTTTGTTCAGCATCAAATCTCTTCTGAAGATCCGTTAAGTGTTCTTTAATTGATTCTTCCGCATATTTCTGCATCTTAGAATCAAGCGTCACATATATTTTAAGACCATCTCTGTAAAGATTTAACTTTTTGCCGGTCTCTTTTTCATAATCGTCAAGATACTGATTGATTTCTTTTCTCAGATAATGTTTGTAGTAGGCAGAATAGCCTTCCGTAATATCTTTGATAGGATGGAAATCAACGGTAATAGGAGTTTCTTTTGCTTTATCATAAGTTTCTTTATCAATATAACCTGTTTCCAGCATCTGAGAAAGCACAACGTCTCTTCTTCTCTTTGCTCTTTCAGGATTTTTCATTGGATTATTTGCCTTTGGCGCTTCCAACATCGCAACAAAAACAGCAGCTTCGGGAAGTGTAAGTTCAGAAGTTTTTTTATTAAAATAAACTTTTGAAGCCATTTCAATCCCATTGGCATTATATAAAAAGTCAAACTTATTGAAATACAGCGTTACAATCTCTTCTTTAGTATATCTCTTCTCCAAACTTACTGCAACCACCCATTCTTTCAGCTTTTGAATAGCTCTTAATATAGGGTTTCTGGAAGGTTCTTTTGTAAATAGAAGTTTGGCAAGCTGTTGGGTAATTGTAGACCCTCCACCTCTGTCACCACCATATCTTACCGCTCTTAAAATAGATTTTAAATCAATTCCGGAGTGTTCTTTAAAACGCTCATCCTCTTTTGCCTGTAATGCATACACCAAAAACGGAGGGAGATCCTTATAAAAAACCGGCTGTGTTTTTTCTTTTTCAAACTTTCCTAAAACCACTCCGTCTGAAGAAATAATTTCAGATGCTACATATATGTTAGGATTTTCAAGCTCCTTTACATCCGGCATTTCTCCCAAAAACCCTTGAGATACAGCAAAGAAAAGTCCTGAAATTCCTAAAACAACGACAACTAATCCTATCCAGATTACTTTCACCCACTTTTTCCAAGCAGTGTCTTTCTTTTTTTTAGGTGGAAGAGGAAATGTTTTTCCTTTACTTCCATTGTTTTGTTTATTTTCTTCCATGTATGATTACGGTTTAGCCGTTTCTATTTTCACTCCAAGATCCTCTATTCCAGGGAGATTATCATTTCTCATAGCCTGAATTACTCCAATTTCATATTTCCCTTTTTCCGGAAACTTATAGTTCAGTTTATATTGGAAAAAGATTTCCTTCGTATCACCAAAACCTGTACCAAGCCATTCTCCATTGGGTTTGGCCAGCACATAATTCAAAGTATCCACGTCTTTTTTCTTGTTTTGAAGGTTGGTAAAATTCACAATAAATCTGATATTACTGTATGGATACTCATTATTATTCCTCACCACAAAAATAATATTTTTAGGATTTTGCGGATCTGAAATTTCCAGATTAAATTTCTGCTCCTGCTTTTTACCCCATTTATTATTAACAGAACTCATGATAACATCTTCTCCCGAAGAATTACAACTCAACAGAAAAATAAAAGCTAATAATCCTAAAATTTTACGCATTGTTATCTTTTTTGGGAGGAAATTTCTTTTTGAATTTTTTCTTATTCGGGTTCGGCTTTTTCTCTGCATCAGAATTTGGTGCCGCTACTTTTTCCAACTGAGGTTTTGGCTGCTGACTTTTCGGCTGTCTTGGCTGGTTGTTTGCATTAGAATTCTGCTGTCTTTCAGATTTTTCAGAACGATCACGATCTTGTCTTTCAGGCTTATTATTCGGTCTTTTCTGACCTTGGCCTTGCTGATTTTGATTGTTTTGATTGCTAGCGTTTGATCGGTTCTGATTTTTATGCCTGTTGTTCCCCTTATTTTTCTTCTCGAATCGATCTACATTATTTTCCTGAATCAAATCAATACTTTTCATTGAGGTTTCAGGCTGTTTCAGATCTTCAAGCGGCAATGTTTTTTCGCCTCTTTTATTTTTAGAGATTAATTTTTTTACCAGATCGATATCGAAATCATACCAGGCAATAGAATTTTCAACGTAGGCAAACCACATTTTCTTTTTGAAAACGTCAATTTTAATGCAAAATGCTCTCCCTTTCTCTGTATCTAATGTAGTAGATGACGACGGAAAATTACTTAATGCATCAAGATAGCTGTCTAATTCATAGTTAAGACAACATTTCAGCTTTCCGCATTGCCCTGCTAATTTCTGAGGATTAATACTAAGCTGCTGATATCTGGCAACATTTGTATTTACCGATCTGAAATCAGTAAGCCAGGTCGAACAACACAGTTCTCTTCCGCACGAACCAATTCCGCCCACTTTTGCAGCTTCCTGTCTGAAGCCAATCTGCTTCATGTCAATTTTAGTTCTGAAAGCCCCTGCATAATCTTTGATCAACTGCCTAAAATCGACTCTATTATCTGCGGTATAATAGAAAGTAACCTTTGAAGCATCTCCCTGATACTCAACGTCTGTAACTTTCATTTCAAGTCCCAGTCTTTGAGCAATCTTCCTTGCTTCTATCTTTACGCTATCTTCTTTTTTTCTTACTTCCTGCCAAACTTCAATATCTTTTTGGTTTGACTGTCTGTATATTTTAAGGGCAGATTCTTCAGAAACTTTTTTCTTTTTCATCTGAATCTTAACCAATTCTCCGGTGAGGCTTACCACACCTATATCGTGTCCGGGACTAGATTCTACCGTGACTATGCTACCTATATGTAAAGGAATATTATTTACATTTTTATAAAACGATTTCCTATCATTTTTAAATCTAACTTCAACAAAATCACACCTATTAGATGCCGGATTCTGTATATTAGATAACCAATCGAAAACACTTAATTTATAACTATTACCACAGGTATTTACATTTTCACAACCATTCGCGGTTTTTTTAGGACCACACGAATGTGCAGAATCGCCGGATGTTTTACATCCACAACTCATATAACAATTATTTATTCTTGCAAATTTATAGATTTTTATTTTTATCCGATTCTAAAAATAATAAATATTAAAATCAGTATTTGTTTAATTTTAAACTTAATTCAATCTAAAGAACAAAATCATTCACAAAACACTAATAAGCAAAAGATTGCAGATAATTAAGTAACACATATTATTTTAAACATAGTTTTCTTTTCGTATATTGTTTAAATAATTAAGAAATATTAACAGACGTAAGTAAAATAATTTTATATTTGGGTTATATAATAATAGTCTATGAAAAAAATATTAGTATCAACCGCTTTATTGGCAGGTGTTCTATCCTATGCAGGAGGTTTTAGAGTTTCTTTGCAGGGGGTAAAACAATTGGCCATGGCACACACCAGTGCCCATGCTGAAGATGCAAGTGTTGCATTTTTCAATCCTGCAGGAATGTCCTTCATTCCCTCAAAACTAAGTATAGTTGCCGGAGCATTTGGAGCAAGCAACAAAGTGACTTTTCAAAATCTGAATACATTACAAAGCACGCAAACGGACAACCCAATGGGGACACCTCTTTATGCTGCTATCACTTACAAACCAATAGAAAAGCTATCCGTAGGTTTTAGTTTCACAACTCCTTTTGGAAGTACCATAGAATGGCCAAATGACTGGGAGGGAAAAGAGATGGTTCAAAAACTTGAACTGAAAAGTTTCTATTTTCAGCCCATGGTTTCGTACAAATTTAACGACTGGTTAGCTTTTGGAGCAAGCTATATTTATGCAAGAGGACAAGTAGACTGGGATAAAGCCATTACACAATTTGGCGGGCAAATTAATATTAAGGATAAAAAAGCAACCGGACACGGTTTCGGATTCGGGTTCTACTTCAGACCTGATCCAAAATTGGACGTAAGTATTGCTTACCGCTCTCCTGTTGATATGAAAGCAAAACATGGGACAGCAACCTTTGACTTTCCATCAGCTTCTATCTATCCTTTACTAGGATTGGATGCTGCAAAAAGAACAGATGGCTTTACAGCAACCCTACCTTTAGTAGAGGAATACACAATAGGTTTAACTTATAAAATCACTCCGAAGTGGTTAGTTTCTGCAGATTTCAATTACCATGGATGGGAAAGATACAGCCAGCTGACATTGGATTTTGCAACCGCTCCAATCGGAAATCAGGCTGACCCAACTGTTTCGGTTTCTCCTAAAAACTTTAGAAATTCCAAAACTTTCAGACTGGGAACCCAGTATGCTTTCACGAATATGATCTACGGTCGTTTGGGTGCATATTATGACGAATCTCCTTATTCTGATGATCACTTCATTCCGGAAACACCATCATTCAACACGTATGTTGTGACAGGTGGGATTGGATTCAAATTAAAACAATTTGGAGTTGATGTTGCAGGAGGTTATGCAATGCCACAGTCAAGAGATGTAAACAATGCTAATCTTGGCTTCTACGGACAGGCAAAAGCAACCGCATTTTATTTAGGTCTAGGTTTATCTTATAACCCTTTTTAATTGAACGATTATGAAAAAAATTATAATTTCAACATTCGCTATTTCCGCACTTCTTTTCACAACAAGCTGCGAAGATGATTTTGATACAGATGTACAGGATATTGTGGTAACCAAAGGGGAAGCTGACTTTTCAAACTATGTTTCTATCGGAAATTCATTAACATCAGGATATAGAGACAATGCTTTATATATTGACGGGCAAAATGAGTCTTACCCGAATATTATCGCAGGCCAAATGAAACTTGCAGGTGGCGGAAACTTCGTACAGCCTTTAATGGCAGACAACAATGGAGGTTTAATCCTATTAGGAAATACCATACAGGCAACAAAGCTTTATATTAAATCATTTACAAACGGTTCCCCGGACATTGTAAATGTCGCAGCAACACCTACCACCGATGTATTGACAAAAATCACAGGTCCACTGAATAACTTTGGTGTTCCAGGCGCAAAATCATACCATTTGGTTGCTCCTGGATACGGAAATGCAGCCGGCATCCTTGCGGGAACAGCAAATCCTTATTATGTAAGATTTTCTACAAGTACTACCTCTACGGTTATTGACGATGCTGTATTAAAACATCCTACATTCTTTTCTTACTGGATCGGGAACAATGATGTATTAAGCTATGCAACAAGTGGAGGAAGCGGAATTAATCAAACAGGAAACCTTAATCCTGCAACTTACGGAGCTAATGATATTTCTGATCCGAATGTAGTAACAGGAGCTATCAAATCGGGGCTGGATAAATTAAAAGCAGGCGGAGCAACAAAAGGAGTTATTGCCAACATTCCTTATGTAACTTCAATTCCTTTCTTTACAACCGTTCCTTACAACCCATTGACACCGGCAGCTTTAGGATCAAATCTTACAACGCTTAATACAAGCTTATATGGGCCATTGAAACAAGCGCTTACAGCATTAGGAGCAGGAGACAGAATCAATTTACTTTCTAGTACATCTTCAAATCCTGTTTTAATTAAAGATGCTTCTCTTACAAATTTATCTGCACAGCTTACAGCAGCTTTAACACCTTCTTTAGGTCCCGTAAACGCAGCTGCATTCGGACAAATCTTTGGACAGGCCAGACAAACAACAGCGGATGATTATATTCTTCTTACTACAAGATCTGTAATTGGAACAACTGCGCCAGGAGCACCTTCTCCGGTAAATGTATATGGAATTTCCTATCCTTTACAAAACCAGCATGTTTTAACAAAAACAGAGGCAGGAGTTGTAAAAACGGCTGTTGACGCTTACAACACTTCAATCAAAGCATTAGCAGATTCTTACGGACTGGCATTTGTAGATACCAACTCAAAAATGGTAGAACTGAACGGCAAATCAGGGATTTCTTGGGATGGCGTAAAATATTCTGCCAAGTTTGTAACCGGAGGAACTTTCTCATTAGACGGAGTTCACCTTACAGGTAGAGGATATGCCATTGTTGCGAATGAATTTATTAAAGCTATTAATGCCAAGTATAAATCTACTCTTCCACAGGTAGATCCTAACAAATATTCAGGGGTAAAATTCCCATAATTATTGGTAAAATAAAAACTTAAAAACCACAGGAGTAAATCTTGTGGTTTTTTTTTAAATTTGCAAAATCTTTAAAAAGTAAAAATGGCCGATCAGTTAAGTTATCTATTTTGTACAAGGACAAGCAAGGACTTGGCAGAAAAAATTGCCCAACATTATGGGCAGGAATTAGGAAAAATCAACTTTCAGGAGTTCAGCGACGGAGAATTCGAACCTGTTTTGGATGAATCCGTAAGAGGAGGAAGAGTTTTCTTAATCGGATCTACATTCCCTCCAGCAGACAATCTTTTAGAACTTCTTTTGATGATTGATGCTGCGAAAAGAGCCTCTGCCAAAAGCATTACAGTAGTACTTCCTTACTTCGGGCTTGCAAGACAAGACAGAAAAGACAAACCAAGAGCTCCTATCGGTGCTAAATTGGTTGCCAATCTTTTAACCGCTGCAGGAGCAACGAGAGTAATGACGATGGATCTTCATGCAGATCAGATTCAAGGGTTCTTCGAAATTCCGGTAGATCACTTATATGCTTCTACAATTTTCGTAGATTATATCAGAGACCTGAATTTAGAAAATCTTACGATTGCTTCTCCGGATATGGGAGGTGCAAAAAGAGCTAAAAACTACGCCGGACATTTAGGTGCTGAAGTAGTAATTGCTTACAAAGAAAGAAAGAAGGCAAATGTTGTAGAAGAAATGTTCCTTATCGGAGATGTAGAGGGTAAAAACGTTATCCTTATCGACGATATGATCGATACTGCAGGAACACTTTGCAAGGCTGCAGATATCCTTATCGAAAAAGGAGCAAAATCAGTAAGAGCAATGGCAACTCACGGAGTACTTTCAGGAAAGGCTTACGAGAATATTGAAAACTCAAAATTGTTGGAAGTTATTGTAACTGACTCAATTCCTGTAAAAAATAATTTGTCATCTAAAATAAAAGTGCTATCTTGCGCCCCATTATTTGCAGACGTTATGAAGATGGTTCACGAGCACCAATCTATCAGCAGTAAGTTTGTTATTTAGTAACAATCAGACATTTGCAAATTAGAAAAAGAAACAATTTTTTAAATTTTTATAAATGAAATCTATTACAATTCAAGGTACAAAAAGAGAAAGCGTGGGCAAAAAGTCTACAAAAGCTTTACGTGATGCTGAATTAGTTC
Source organism: Chryseobacterium sp. (assembly GCA_039594975.1). Taxonomy (GTDB): domain Bacteria; phylum Bacteroidota; class Bacteroidia; order Flavobacteriales; family Weeksellaceae; genus Chryseobacterium. Next base: position 16,717 of record JBCNMJ010000024.1, read on the forward strand.
CTTGTGTTGTTTATGGAGGAACAGCTCCTTTAAACTTCTCTGCTGAAGAGAAAGCTTTCAAAGGTTTAGTTTACACTCCTGAAGCACACACGGTATCTATTGAAGTTGACGGACAGGTAATCCCAGCAGTTCTTCAGGATATTCAGTTCCACCCAATTACAGACAGAATTCTTCATGCTGACTTTTATCAACTAGCTGATGACAAGCCAGTTATCATGGAAGTTCCTGTAAGAATTACTGGACGTTCAAAAGGTGTTGTAGCTGGTGGTGTTTTACGTCAGTCTTTCAGAAAATTGAAAGTAAAAGCTATTCCTGCTAACTTACCTGATGAGGTAGTTGTAGATGTTACTCCTTTAAGAATCGGTAACAAAATCTATGTAGGAGGTCTTAAGCCTGAAGGATATTCTTTCATGCACCCTGACAATGCAGTTGTTGTAGCTGTTAAGATGTCTAGAAATGCAATGAAAGGTGGTGCAGCAGCTATGGATGACGAAGATGAAGAAGAAGTTGTAGCAGAAGAAGGAGCAGCTCCGGCAGCAGAAGAAACTGCAGCAGAATAAGAATCCTTATATGCAAAATATAAAACCTGTCTTTATGACAGGTTTTTTTATTTATAAATTTTATAATATTACATTAATTACTTCTCCAAGAGCGGTTATCTTTTCTATCCGAACGTTTTTTTCCTTTTTCAAGATTATAAGCAAACCCAACCCCTAACGTTTGTTTCAACTGTGTTTTTTGAATCTGATTATGATCATACAGCAAATCCAATGTGATATTTGCAGAAATATATTTGTTAATTTTCATACCCAGCACACCGTTATAAGAAAGAACAAGCCTTGTCGGATGATCCAGATAGTTGGAAAAGACAGATCCTGTGCTTACCAAATTAACATTCTCCATGACTTTCAATTTGTAAATCGCCGAACCTAAGAAACCAAACTGAAACAAACACGAATCACCATCATTTTTCAAACCATAAGTACCCGCATACTGAAGGTCAGGATCCAAAACGAAGGTCCATCTGGCATTGGTAGGACGAAGCGTTACGGTAAGATCATCATTGGGTCTGTAGGTAATACCTGCCCCTAGGTTTATATATCCCGGAGCCATAAAGCTTGAAATTTTGGCAGCTGACGGATTATTTCCGTCCTCATACCCAGAAGCAAATTGACTCTGCAAACTTGCTCCTCCCGAAAAATACCAATGTTCCGCAAATCCTTTCCCAAAATTGGTAGAGATATTCACAACATCCTGTGTTTTTCTTGTTCCTATTCCTTTTGTGTTATTTTGTCCAAATTCTAAAATGATAATATTCTCCCATAGTACTTTATCTTTTTCATAGGTAATATTATAATTTGCTCCGGCTAACCAACCTACATTATTGGCTCCTCCGCCTACCCAGTTTGAAAAAGCAGCCTGATTCAGCATTAATGTATTCTGCCCCTGAACCGACCATACTTTTACCGTATCCAAAACCGGTAATTCTTCCTTTACATCTTTTATTTCCTGCGCTGAAATTAAAGCTCCCATTAAAACAGAAATTCCGGACAAAACCTTTCTCATAATAAATACAACATTTCTATCTGCATTACAATAGCAAAAGAAATACCTTTATCTTCAGCACACCTCTTCTACTTATTGATTTTTTTAATAAATAAATGACAAAATTTTTATAAAATTAAAAAACCAGTCTCTTTTGTCAAAATAAAAGAAGATAAATAAAATTTTTCGACAAAATTTCCGAAATTTATTAATGGCTTTTTATTTGAGAGTCATTTAGTATGTTAAAGAATATCATCCACAAAAAAGCAATTATAAATCCCCTACTCATGCTATCCGCAATGTGGTTGGGCTTTCTTTTACAAACTATGGGCTTTTTTTCCAATTGTACCGGAGCCATCATTCCGCTTCTTCCGGAAGGACTTGTCGGAATTATAACTTCTCCACTACTCCATGGCAATATTGATCATATTGTAGGAAACTCTATTCCTATTGCTATTTTAATGTTCCTGTTATATCAGTTTTATCCTTTGGTAGCTAATAAAGTATTTATTTTAGGCTGGATTTCTACAGGCTTACTTCTCTGGATCTTACCTCCTATTGATATCTTAACCGGAGATTATATGTACACCTGTACAATCGGAGCCAGCGGCGTCGTTTATGTATTAGCTTTTTTCCTGTTTTTCAGTGGTGTATTTAAATGGAACATGAAATTACTAACCATTTCACTTCTGGTGGTTCTTTACTACGGAAGTTTAATTTGGGGAATGGTCCCTGAAGAATTATTTTACAACCTTGAGGAGCCCAGTAAAATTTCGTGGCAGGCGCATCTTTCCGGTGCCATTGTCGGAGTAATACTTGCCTATACATTCAAACAAGTAGGTGACAAAAAAAAGAAATACATCTGGGAATTTCCTAATTATTACAACGAAAAAGATGATAAGCTTTGGCAGGAATATAAAGAAAACCATCCTGAAGATTTTCTAGATCTACCTTACAAAAAAAATGATGATATCTGGGAACATTTAGAAGAATTGAGAAAAAAATAGCTCATATTTCGTTACATTTGAATAAAATAACACACAAATGAATACGGAAGAAAATCTTTTTTCTATCGCTCTTAGAGAATGCTCTAATATCGGTGATATTAATTTTCAAAAACTGATCCGGGCTTTTGGAAGTGCAGAAAATGTATGGAAAGCTCCATCAAAAGAACTTCAGAAAATAACCGGAATCGGGAGAAAAACAATTTCAGACATTGGGAATATAAAACATCTTAAATTCGCTGAAAAAGAAATTTCCTTTTGTGAAAACAACAGTATACAAATCAACCTCCGTCATCTTAATCAGCTTCCTTTTCTATTAAAAGAATGTGAAGACGCTCCTGCAATTCTGTATCAAAAAGGAAAAATTAATCCAGACCTACATCCCGTAAGTATTGTAGGCACACGAAAAATAACTTTGTACGGAAAAAGCTTTATTGAGACTTTTTTTGAAGAATCCAAAAAACACAAGTTTATCTCTGTAAGCGGATTGGCATTAGGCACCGACAAAGAGGTTCATGCAGAATCCATCCGCCAAAAAATTCCTACTGTAGCAATTCTTGCCCATGGTTTTCATACCTTATATCCTTCCAGCCATAGAAACCTTTCTGATAAGATCTTATCGGAAAATGGCGCCCTTTTAACCGAATTCAACTCATCTAGGAAACCTGACAGAGAAAATTTTATCCAGAGAAACCGCATTATTGCAGGAATATCTCCTTCAACAATTGTTGTAGAAACTGCTTTTGGAGGAGGCTCTATTAGCACAGCAACTTTCGCCAACAATTATAACAGAGATGTTTTTGCTCTTCCCGGAAAAATTACTGACAAATTTAGTCAGGGATGCAATCATCTTATTTTCCAGAATAAAGCGATTGCCATATCTACCATTCAGGATTTGATCAATCAAATAGGCTTTAACCTTCCTAAAGAAAAAATAGAAGAATTATTTCCTCGCACAGAAACAGCCATACAACTTTCTGAAAATCAAGAATTAATCTACAAAGCAATTACTTTTCATCCGCAAATTTCTTTGGATGATCTGGCTGATAAAATAAACCAGCCCAGTCATAAAATTTTGACAACTATTTTGGAGTTAGAGCTTTTAGGGAAGGTAAAATCACTTTCCGGGAGACAATTTGTACCGCTTTAAGATTTAATGATTTCTTAATATTGCATTATTTCAGACATAACATTTAATTTTTAATAAAATTTAAACAAAAATTATCATTTTAATAATATTTCGACACATTATTATTAAATTTTTAACAATCTTCAATCAAGGTATTGTGAATCTTGAAAAAAAAATTAAATTTGTTGGCAATAATATTCAACCTTAATATATGGAACAATATAATATTGACCAGAAAATCCAAGAGTTTATTGCTAAGATTGAAGCAAAAAACCCTAATGAACCAGAATTTTTACAAGCTGTAAAAGAAGTCGCTGTAACTGTAATTCCGTTTATTATGACCAAAAAGGAATATACAGGGATGAAGTTGCTAGAGAGAATGGCTGAAGCTGAGAGAATAATCATTTTCAGAGTTCCATGGGTTGATGACAAAGGTGAAATTCAGGTAAACAGAGGTTTCAGAATTCAAATGAACTCTGCGATTGGACCATATAAAGGAGGAATCCGTTTTCACCCGACTGTAAACCTTTCCGTTCTTAAATTCTTAGCTTTTGAGCAGGTATTTAAAAACTCTTTGACTACTCTTCCAATGGGTGGTGGTAAAGGAGGTTCAGACTTCGATCCACAAGGGAAATCTGATATGGAGGTAATGCGTTTTTGCCAGGCTTTCATGACGGAAATGTGCAAGCATATCGGTCCTGAAACAGACGTTCCTGCAGGAGACATCGGTGTTGGAGCCAGAGAAATCGGATATTTATTCGGACAGTATAAAAAAATCAGAAACGAGTTTACAGGAGTTCTTACAGGAAAAGGTCTTGCTTACGGAGGTTCACTGATCCGTCCTGAAGCTACAGGATATGGTGTTGTTTACTTCGCTGAGCAAATGCTTAAAACGATCGGTCAGGATTTCAAAAATAAGATCGTAACGGTTTCAGGTTTCGGAAACGTAGCTTGGGGAGTTATCAAAAAAGTATCTGAACTAGGAGGAAAAGTAGTAACGATTTCCGGTCCGGACGGATATATCTATGATAAAGACGGTATCGACGGAGAAAAAATCGATTACTTATTAGAATTAAGATCTTCAGGAAATAACAGAGCTGAAGATTATGCTAAAAAATATCCTTCTGCAGAATTCCACGCCGGAAAACGTCCTTGGGAAGTGAAGTGTGATGTTGCTATCCCTTCTGCTACCCAGAACGAGCTGGATCTGGAAGATGCTAAAGTATTGGTAGGAAACGGTTGCGTTTGTGTAACTGAAGCTGCCAATATGCCTTCAACTTTGGATGCTATAAATTATTTCTTAGACAACAAAGTATTGTTCTCTCCAGGAAAAGCTTCTAATGCTGGTGGTGTTGCGACTTCTGGTCTTGAAATGACTCAAAACTCAATCCGTCTAAACTGGACATCTGAGGAGGTAGATGCAAGATTGAAAGAAATCATGATCGGAATCCACAAAGCATGTAGAGACTATGGAAAAGAGGAAGATGGTTATGTAAACTACGTAAAAGGTGCAAATATCGCCGGATTCGTGAAAGTTGCAGAAGCAATGTTAGCTCAGGGAGTAGTATAAAAAATATAAAGGTTGGGAAAATTCCCGGCCTTTTTTGATATAACCTGTTCCCGGGATTATAAATGGGAAAAAAGTAAAAAGTGAAAGGAGAAAGCGTTGATTAATTCAACGCTTTTTTATTTATTGCTTTATATTTTTCATCATGCTTTCTACAAATTCGTAGGCTGCAGGACAAATAATGGTATTTTTCAGCATCAGATTATTGATCTGGTAGATCTTTTTACGATCTGTATGAGGATATTCCCTGCACGCTTTTGGCCTCACCTCATAAATAGAACAGGTATTATCATCATTCAGAAAAAAGCAGGGAAGATTCTGAAGTACTTTATCATTATCTTCATCCACACGCAAAAATTTAGCCTCAAAGTCGGCGGTTTTCATCCGAAGATGTTTGGCAATACGTTCAATATCCTTTTCAGTATACAAAGGCCCGGTTGTTTTGCAGCAGTTCGCACATTGTAAACAGTCTATTTTTTCAAAAACTTCATCATGGGTATCCTGAACAATATAATCAAGATTTTTAGGCGGCTTTTTCTTTAATCCGTCTAAGAATTTTTTATGTTCTTTTTGCTTTTGTATTGCCTGCTTTTTATAAAAATCCAAATTCATTATTGTTGTACTTCCATTGCAGAAGGAAGCTCTGTTTTTTGATATTCATTTATTTTATCCAGATCGAGAATCGTTGACAGGTTGTCTTTACTTGGAGAATACATCGGAACAAATTTAGCTCCGAAAACAATTTCCTCCGAAACATAAGAAGTCCTTTGCACCACCGTATTGGAAAAGACTTCATCAAAAGCTCTTACCTGAATAATGATCTCAATGTCAGTATTTTTAAAGTCTTCTTCCGTAAAACCATAAAATGGCGAGTTTTCATCAATTTTATGGACAATAGTCCAGTTCAATGCCAACGTATTGATCTTACTCAATTGGATCTCCAACCTGTAAAAATTACTTTTGGGAACACCATTTTCAATAACCTCAATTGCCGTTGAGACAATTACATCCGCATCCGACAGAGCATTATTCTTGTAAGGAGCAAGTCTGAACATCAAAGCGGTCGTATCCTGATAAGGGGCAATAACAGCGTTATCTGAAAATCTCAAATAAGCCCTAGGTCTTGAAAACCTTCCATAAAACAAACCTGTTGCAATGGCAAAGGTAAGCAATCCTAGAAACGCTTCAAAAGTAGCCACCAAGCTTGCCATAAAACCAACCGGCGCGATTCTTCCGTAGCCAACCGTAGTAAACGTTTGAGAACTGAAGAAAAACACATCAATGAATTCATTAAGCGGATCACTCTTATCAATTCCAGTAAGGTGCTCTACTCCTATCATGTAGTAGACAAATGCAAAAAAAAGATTTACAGCTACATACGCAATAACCAAATAAGACAGAAACCGGAATGATGAGAGATTCAGCATAGTGTGATACCAGCTGAGCTTGTTGAAAACATTCACTCCTCTCCTTTTGACATTGGGAAATCCATCTTTGTTGATGAACCTTCCGGAAGCATTGCTTCCAAAGCCACTGTTCTCCGTATTTTTCTGGCGAATTTTTTGCCTGAACCCTCTTGCCATTGTTTAAATTTAATTTTGTTTACTGATAGCACATTAAAAACCTCTTCAACTCTGCAAAGATAAAATATTGTTTTCATGAAATTTATCAACTCACCATATGAATTTTATGAATTGATTTTAAACTAAATTTGACTTATGAAAAAATTGGAAACGCGAGAAGACATTGAACAGCTTGTCAATTCCTTTTATGCAAAAGTAATTAAGGATGAGAAGATTGCCTCGTTTTTTACAGACATCGCAAAAGTGGACTGGGATAAGCATCTTCCTAAAATGTATTCATTCTGGGAATCCATTCTTTTCGGACAAATGACCTATAAAGGTAATCCGATGGGGGCACACTTTCCCATCAACGAAATCAAAGCTATGGAACAGGTACATTTTGACCAATGGCTAAGATTATGGACACAAACCGTTGAAGAAAACTTCGCGGGAGAAAATGCCGATTTAGCAATCTATAAGGCACAAAGTATCGCTAAGCTGATGGCTTTTAAAATGGAACTTGCTAGAAGACTTTAATAAAGCTAAGGGACTATTACAGTAAAAATATAAGCCGCAAGGTTTACCAGCAAAACTGTCCCATAAAGAATATTTGTTTTTCCTCTACTCAGAGACAGCATAACTATAAATACTGACAGGGAAAGTAAAATAATATCTTTTTTATCTAATCCTAACACCAAAGGGATATCATACATAATACAAACTACCGAAACCGCAGGGATCGTTAATCCAATACTTGCCAATGCAGAACCTAAAGCCAGGTTTAAACTTGACTGAATCTGATTACTTTTTGCAGCCCTGATTGCAGCGACACCTTCCGGAAGCAAAACAACAGCAGCAATAATAACTCCCACCAAAGATTTCGGAGCTCCTAAACTCTGCACCATACTTTCAATGGATGAAGATAAACCTTTCGCCATCATCACCACAATAGCCAAACAGATCACAAGAAACACAAAGCTAACCAAGGTTTTAGCTAACGAGGGAATATAATGCTCTTCAGGATGTTCTTCAGGAATGATAAAATAACTTCTATGCCTTACGGTTTGCACCATTAAGAATACTCCATAAATAACCAGACAAGATACAGAAACAAAAGCGAGCTGCGCTTCGTTATAAAACGGCCCGTTAACACTTGATGTAAAATTAGGCAATACCAATGTAAGAACAAGAATAGAAACAATACTTACAAGATAAGTTGTAGCCGAAGTTCTGGCAAAAAACTGCTCATAATACTTTACTCCTCCTACAAGAATACAAATTCCTAGAATACCATTCAGAATAAGCATTACAGCAGCAAAAACAGTGTCTCTAGCCAAGGTAATTGCCTGATCTCCTCCAGCGACCATTAACGAGATAATTAAAGCCACTTCAATGATGGTGATACAAAGTGCTAAAATAATTGTCCCGAAAGGTTCTCCGACTTTATGTGCCACCACTTCTGCATGATGCACTGCTGAAAGAACACTCCCGATAAGCAAAGCTCCTCCTATAATATCATAAATAGCTCCATTACCCAGCAAACCGGAAAAATAATAGCCGACTGCCAAGACGGGGAAAATATAGGTATAATGTAATAATTCTTTTAGTTTCATAAGTGTCTACAAATTACAAAAAAACAGTAGATTTTGAAATACGGAAATGAAATATAACACAGTTTTAATGGCACCAGCAATAAAAATCCTGAAAATCCGTCAACATATGAAGCAGGAGGCCAATGCCAATAATTCTTATATTTCCTTTAAAAAACAGCATCAGAAAATATACCGCAATCGCATAATAGGAATGCAAAAAGTGAAAACCAATACTTCCTCTGTTCGGATCGAAGATAGGATCTGCAAATAAATGATCCAGGTCTACAAGCATGGTAGCCAGGAGAATCAGATATACTTTCTTCCAGTTTTCCCGATAGAAAACAAAAGCAATAATCCCAGGAAAAATCAGGTGTAAGAAATAATGAGTTAGCGTTTTCCAAAAGAAACAATCCATCAGATTCTGCCTTTTAGATAATCTTGCCTCAAATCTTCATCCAGCTTTTCAATCGCATACCGAAGACAGGTTCTTGGCATTTCTTTGTAATATTGATTCAGGTAACCGAGCAATTCCTGTTCATTTTTCTGTCCCATTTCTCTCAATAACCAGCCGTTTGCTTTATGCATCAGGTCGTGAGGATGTTTTAAATTTAGAGTTACAAATTCTTTAGTGAGTTCATAATTTCCCTTTTTCACATAATGCATTGTTCCTACCACCGCAATTCTTTTGTGCCACATTTCTTCGGAAACAGCTAGTTTTCTCAGCAAATCTTCCTTTTGATTTTCAAACGCATATCTCCCGAGAATTTTATAACAGCTTGAATCTACAAGATCCCAGTTGTTGATATGCTTCAAATGGTTTAAGTAAAACTCAATGATTTCCGCTTTTACCGCTTTATCTTTCGTTTTTTCAAATTTAGAAATCAACATGAACAAAGCAGTCAGCCGATGTTCATGATATTTTGATGAAAGCAGGGAACTTAGATCCTCTAATGAAATTTTAGCAAAATATTCTTTTGCAACCAAACGCTGGTCCGGAACTTTCACCCCTAAAAAAATATCTCCTTCACCATACTCTCCTTTTCCAGTTTTAAAGAACTTTGGAAAAAATTCAGCTTTTTCCGGAATGGATAAAACAGCAAGGGCTTCTTCTATTTCTTTCAGCATACTACTCTCTTATTTGCAATATGTTAATGATACTCATCTAAAGCAATACTTTCCTGTTCTTTCTCTTCGGACTCTATCTTTTTCGGATTAGCCACTTTTGCAATCGTAAGTCCCTGAACAACAATAGAGAAAACAACTACACAATAAGTGATACTTAAAATAATTTCACTGTATTCACTTTTGGGAATAGACATCGCCAAAGCAATGGAAACTCCACCGCGAATTCCGCCCCAAACCAATACTTTTACCGTTTGCGGACTGAATCGGGTTCTTAAAGACATAAATTTCGTAGGTCCCCAAATGGAAATAAATCTTGCAATAAGAACAACGATAATAGCCACCAATCCAGGAATCATAAAGTGTTTCAAGTCTTTGATCATTAAAAGCTCGAATCCGATAAATAAGAACAATACCGCGTTCAATATCTCATCAATAAGTTCCCAAAACTTGATCAGATAATCCTGCGTTATGGACTTCATTTTAAATTTCACATTAAAATTCCCCATGAATAATCCTGCCGCAACCATTGTTAAAGGTCCTGAAATATGCATTTGTCTGGCAATAAGATAACCTCCCATTACGACAGAAAGCGTCACCAAAACGGAAATAATATAATCATCAACTTCCCTCATTAATCTGGATGTTACCCAACCCAGCAATACCCCCAAGAGCAATCCTCCTCCTGCTTCTTTCATCAATAAAAGCCCAATATTTTCAATCCCTAAATCCACTTCTTTTCCAATCGCCAATTGTAGTACCACGGTAAAGACAACGACTGCCATACCATCGTTAAAAAGGGATTCTCCCGCAACTTTTGTTTCTAAAGATTTGGAAACATTCGCCTGTTTTAACACACTTAACACTGCTACAGGATCGGTGGGTGAAATCAGTGCTCCAAAAACGAGACAGTAGATGAAGGGCATTTGCAATCCTACCAAAGGCAGCAGATAAAACATTCCGAAACCGACAATAAATGTTGAGATTACTACTCCTGCGGTAGAAAATATGACAACAGGCCGCAACTGTTCTTTCAGATCATTGATGTTAATATGGATTCCTCCTGCAAAAAGAAGGAAATTAAGCATTGCCCCCATCAGAACTTCTGTGAAATCAATACTGTTCATCAGATTATTAAGGTGTCCAAATGTTCTCGGAAGAAAGTTTTCTCCGAAAAACACTAGTATGATAGATACCACAATGGCAATCACCATAATCCCAATCGTACTTGGGAGCTTAAGAAACCTGTAATTAAGATATGCAAATATTGATGCTAAAACGATTAAAGCTGAAAATGAATAATATAACTCCACTAAGCTGTTTTTTAAATTTTTATGTTAATCTCTCAAATAGAGAACTTTGATATACATTTTATTGTTTTCTTTCTCCCAAATATCCAACATTCCACCTTTCACCTCTTTTGAGCTTCTTATATAATCCATCCCAATATTCATCATGTTCAAAAGAATATATTCATCGCCAATAGAATTGACATTGTAGGCCGTTTTTTCTGTTTTTCCATCTCCTGAATTTCTTATTGCATCTGCCAACAGCCTGAACTGGCTTAAATGATAAACAAAATTGTTCACATCCTGTTTTGAATCATAAGAACGCAATAGTATCAGAAGCACATCCAGATTTGTAGGATCTTTGTAATAAAGCGTTTTTCCTAAGCTGATACTGTTTTCCCAATCCTTATTTTTGAAGGCTTCAGCAAGTCCTTTAAAGCTTTCATCTTCCGTCGAGATAATATCTCTAAAATTTCTTCCATAGTAAAGATGTTGTGCTTCTATGGAATCTATGGATTTTGGCAGTCCTTTAAATTTAAAAACAAGTTTTTCATAATTATATGGAGACTTGGGATCGTTACTGTTTTTCTCAATATTCTTAAAATCAATCTTGGATTTCTGGCTAAAACCGAAAATCGAAAAGAGAAAGCAATAAAGGAGAAAAATATATTTCATTAAGGCTGGTTTTCTTCCTCATCATTATCAAAATATTCAAAAAGGAAATCGTTATAAGGGAATCTTGAGATATGAATTTTCATCACCTCATCGTAGATCATCTTTTTCATTTCCGGGAAGTTTTCTTTCGTTAAAGCCGAAATAAATACCGTCGGATATTTTGATTTTGCCATCCATGTATTTTTCCATTCATCCAGAGAGATATTCTTTTTGGTTGACGGAGTCAGATCATCCTCATCTTTCTTCTCATAGCTGAAATCATCAATTTTATTAAAAACCATGATCATCGGCTTCTGATGAGCATTGATCTCCATTAACGTCTGATTAACAGATTCTATATGATCTTCAAAGCTTTCGTGAGAAATATCCACGACATGAATCAGCAGATCCGCTTCTCTTACCTCGTCCAATGTTGATTTGAACGATTCTACAAGCTGAGTCGGTAATTTTCTGATAAATCCTACTGTATCTGTTAACAAAAACGGCAAATTCCCGATCACTACTTTTCTTACTGTAGTATCGAGTGTTGCAAAGAGTTTGTTTTCCGCAAAAACCTCAGATTTAGACAAAGCATTCATCAAAGTAGATTTTCCGACATTGGTATATCCTACCAAAGCTGCACGCACAACCTTTCCACGATTGTTTCGCTGAGTTGCCATTTGCTTGTCGATCGTTTTCAGCTTATCTTTTAATAAAGTAATTCTGTCACGAATGATACGTCTGTCGGTTTCGATTTCCGTTTCCCCGGGTCCTCTCATCCCAATCCCCCCTTTCTGACGTTCCAAGTGAGTCCACATTCTGGTCAATCGAGGCAAAAGATACTGATATTGTGCAAGTTCAACCTGAGTTCTCGCATAGGAAGTTTGTGCTCTCTGAGCAAAAATATCGAGAATAAGGTTGGTTCTGTCTAAAATTTTGACTTCAATTTCTCTTTCCAGGTTTTTAAGCTGTGAGGGAGACAATTCATCATCAAAGATTACGGTTCCTATTCCATTTTCTTTTACGTATTCTTTTATTTCCTGAGCCTTTCCGCTTCCAATGAAAGTTTTGGAATCAGGCTGTGTTAATTTTTGAGTAAAGCGTCTGTCTACCGTGCCTCCTGCAGTATAGGCCAAAAACTCCAATTCATCCATATATTCCTGTAGTTTTTCTTCATCCTGATGCTGAGTTACCACCCCTACCAAAACTGCTTTTTCGTAATTATGTTCTTTCTTTTCTAACATTAAGTTCTATCTATGTTTATGAGATTTACAAGTTACCATTTTTTAAGAAAAAAAACAAAATGAATCTTCGCAGCCTTCATTCCTTCACATTCATCTAAAATAAGAACAGTATTGATTTACAGAAAATTACTATCTTTACACTATGATTTTATGTTCTTGTCACAGAATGTAAAATTTATAAAAACTAACCAAGTATCATGATTGCCAATATTAAATGTATGATTATTGATGATAATGAACTGGACAGGCTGTTTCTGTTTCATCATCTGAAACAATATGAAAATATTGAAATCGTACTCTCTTTTAATTCGGCAGAAAAGGCTATTCCCTATCTTGAACTCCCTATCGATCTTCTTATCATTGAAGCTAACCTTAAAGGAATGAACGGGCTGGAATTCAGAAAGCTTGCCCACAAAATACCGGCCTGCATTTTTATCAGTTCAAACTTGGAATTTGCCATTGATGCTTTTGAGCTGGACACCTTAGATTTTATATCCAAACCTCTGAAGACGGAACGCTTTCATTATTCAATACAGAAACTTTTCGATTTTATTAAAATGAAGGAAAAATGTGAATGTTTTGATGCCTTAGTAGGAGAAAACAGCATTAAAATAAAGGAAGGCTCCAATATTTATCAGGTAAATATTACAGACATTCTTTATCTGGAAGCCTTAAAAGACTACACCCGAATTATCACTTCGGAAAAAAAACACTGCATTCTGGATTCTCTCGGAAATCTGTTACATAAAACCACTTTTGATTCCTTCATCAGAATTCACAAAAGTTACGCCGTTCCACGTCATTTAATCCGAAGCAAAAATGCACATGAAGTGGAACTTACTCATCAGATAAAGCTCCCTATTGGCAGATCCTACAAAGAAAACCTTGCTTTTTTTCATCCTTAATTTAATTCCCATTTTCACTTTTTTGTCGTTGGTCGATTATTCTTGTCGTTGGTCGATTTTTTAAATATCCGGTTTTGATATATGGTAATTTAGTCTTCCCAAAAATCTATTCAATTTTTGGACAAAAATCATTTTATTCAATAACCACAAAACTATTTTATATGGAAAGAACATCTATTCAATGCTTCTTTTTCATACTCCTTCTTGTTCCCATTTCTCTGCTAAAAGCACAATCGGCAGTTTTGGCTACAGGAGCAGATGCAACAGGAGGCAACGGCTCGGTTTCTTATAGCGTGGGACAAATCGATTATCTCATCAAGGGAAGCAATCGGGAAATTTCTGAGGGCGTACAACAGGTTTATGAAATCACCTCACTTTCTACTAATGAAACCTCAACATCAACCGAAAAAGACATTTTACTTTATCCCAACCCATTCAAAGATTATCTGTACCTAGATTTTACAACAAACAATTTCAAAGGTTCAGAATATCAGATTTTTGATGGTCAGGGAAAATTGATCAAAATCGGGAAAATTATTCAGTCTAAATCTGAATTTAATTTTTCTTTTCTCCCTTCTGCCATGTATATCATCAGAATTAATCAAAATGGAGAAAATATAAAAACATTCAAAGTCATAAAAAAATAACACCATGAAAAAAATATTATTTCTGCTTGGAATTGTGTTGGGCTCTCATATAGCCTTTGCACAAGTTCCGGAAAAAATGAGCTACCAAGCCATCATTCGAAATGCTACCGGACAGGTTTTGCCCAACCAGAGCGTCGCTATTAAGGCAAGTATTTTACAAGGTTCTCCTGCAGGAGCTGCTGTTTACTCCGAAAGACTTACTGGAAACACCAACACAAACGGGCTGATTACTTTGGAAATAGGGTCCGGAACTGTACTTACAGGGACTTTCAATACCATAAACTGGTCAACAGGGAGCTATTATTTAAAAACAGAAACCGATTTAGCAGGTGGAACAAACTACACAATCATAGGGACAAACCAGCTATTAAGTGTTCCTTATGCCATGTTTGCTAAATCGGCAGGAAGTGTAAATGCCGGAAGTTTTGTCATTCCCTATATAAATACATTTAATAATGCGGGAAATCTATTCTCAATTACCAATGATGGTGATGGAACCTCAATAGAAGGCGTTAACAATACAGCTACTTCAAATATTGCAGTCATAAGGGGTATTGTAAGCAATGTTGCACCCGGAGGATTTTCTTCAGGCATCCGTGGAATCAACAATGGTACAGGAGGATTAGGAGTCGGAGTTTATGGAAGTCAGTCAGGAAGTGGATGGGGTGTTTATGGGGTAACCCCCAACGGATTGGGAGTCTACGGAAATTCAAGCGCCAATGGATATGGTGTTTATGCCAACAGTAGTACAGGAACGGGATTAAATGCAACCAGCAACACGGGTATTCCTGCGAATTTTTCAATTTTCAACAATGCCAACAATAATAATGTTATCGTAGCCAATTCTGTAGGAAACGGAACAGTTGTGAATGTCAGTACTACAGGAAACGGAGTCGGAGTAAGAAGCTCTACAGGAGCAGGATTCGCCCTTCACGGTCTTACTTCTGCCCAGACTTCAGCAGGAGTTGTCGGGGATAACAATGGTGGTGGTGAAGCGGTGGTAGGAAGAACAACAAGTGATATTGCGGGAGCGGTAGTAGGTAGAAATGATGGTGGAGGTTATGGTGTAAGAGGTTTTGTTGCCACTAATACTTCAGGTACGGGAATCGGAGTTTACGGACAAGTTGGGGTGAACAACAGCACAGGGCGTGCAGGACGTTTTGAAAACTTTAATGCAACCAATACCGTTAATAATACCTTTGAAGTAGAAACAAATGGTAATGGAAATATTCCTGACAATACCCAAGGAAATGCAGCATCTTTTTTAGTAAACAATACCAATAGTGTCGGAGCAGCAGTAAGAGGGGAGGTTAAAACTATTTTCGGGAATTTTGGAGCGGCAGGAATTTTTGGTAAATCTTCAGGAACGGGAGGTTTTGCCGGATTATTTCATGCTTCCAATACTTCAGGGAACGGACCAGCCTTGGTTGCCATTACTGACGGTAACGGAAATGCCATCACTGCTAATGCCAGTAAAGGAGGAAACGGTGTGGAAACCAATATTGACGGATCCGGAAATGCTCTTTACGCCTGGGTTCCAAGTTTTGCTACCGGACGAGCAGGAAAATTTAACATTTTCAACGATGCCAATACGAGTGATGTCATTACCGCCACCACTGTTGGAAACGGAATTGCAGGAAACTTTAAGGTTGACAAAACCACAGGAACATCTCCTGCTGTAAGAGGGGAAGTGAATTCAATGTTTGCCAATTTCGGAACAGCAGGTATTTACGGTGTATCATCAGGAACGGGAGGTTATGCGGGATTATTCCATGCCAGTAACCCTGCCGGAAACGGCCCTGCTCTGATCGCAATTGCTGATGGAAACGGAAACGGGATCACTGCTAATGCATCTAATGGAGGTGATGGTATAGAAGCTACGGCAGATGGAACAGGAAGTGCAATCTTTGCATGGATTCCTAATTTTGGTACAGGTCGTGCTGCGAGATTTGTCAACTACAATACGACGAATACAAATCCCGCACTTACCGTAGAAACCCATAGTACAGGTTCAATAGCAATATTCAGATCCGGAAACCCCGGATCCGTAAATGTTGCAAGAATAGGGAATGACGGAAGAGGTTATTTTAACGGAGGAACTCAAAGCAGTGGCGCCGATGTTGCCGAGGTATTTGATGTAGCAGGAAGCTCTTCTGAGTATGAGCCCGGTGATATTTTAGTTATTTCCACAGATTCTGACAGAACCGTAGAAAAATCTTCCAAACCCTATTCAAGTCTTGTAGCAGGGGTTTACGCTACAAAACCGGGAGTACTTCTAACTGAAGAAAATATAGATGCAGATCTGTTCGGAAAAGTACCGATGGGAGTAATTGGAGTAATCCCTACAAAAGTATGTCTTGAAGGAGGAAAGATTAAAAGAGGAGATCTTTTGGTAACTTCATCAAAATCCGGAGTGGCAATGAAAGCCAACCTTAAAAAAGTGAGAATCGGACAGGTTCTTGGCAAAGCACTCCAGGATTATGACCAAAACAGCATCGGAAAAATCAAAGTATTGGTAAACATTAAATAAAAACAATCATGAAATCATTATATATCATCTCTTTTTTAGCGTTAAGTATAAACATTTACGCTCAGCAAGAAAAAACCGTTTCGGAAGTACAGGAAGCTCCATACTACAAAGAGTCCAAAGAACTTGAAGCCAAAATGATGAAAGAGGCTCAGGAAAAAGCTCTTCAAAAGTCTCCTTCAGTAACACTTACATCTGAACAGGGCCTGGAAGTGAAAAAGCAGCCTGCTAAACAGGAAACGGCAAACAACTCCGGAACACTCCTTCCCAATACCGCCAGTTTTGAAGAAATACTAGCAACTATTCCGGGACGACAAGCCCATAAAACAAATATTCCTAAGAACACAAATAACAATATAAAAGGATTGGTAAGCAGTCCAGATTTAACTTTAGAAGACATCAAAAAAACCATTCCTAAAAACTAATGACCTAATAGATTTTTCAGCAACAAGAAGAAAGTCCGTCACCAGATGGACTTTCTTTTTTATACAGTTTCATTAATCCCAATCTGCCGCTACAAATTTCATGGCATTTCCTTTACCATCAGATAATGTTAGAAAATGTCCTTCCACTTTATATTGTGACATGGTCTCAATTTTTTTCTGAAACTCGCTTTCCAACTCCATATTCTGACAAGCCTTCATCGTGGAAAGTAATGCTTTAATATTTACATTTCCATTATTTTTAAATTCGGAAGAGAATGATATATTATTACATCCCATAAATGCTGTAGCACGGATTTTTCCTTTTTCCAGTTTGCCGGTCAGATCAATTTTTGCTCTGTAGCTCACCAAATCAGCTTTAGTAAAATGCCCAAAAGAAACCAACATCCACTCTCTCTGAATCTGATAATTTCGAGTGTTCATCTGTGTATTTTCCTTAGTTACAGAAGTGCAATTCAACAATATCCCTAAAAATAAAGCAGGTAAAACCGAAAATAATATTTTTTTCATAGAAAACCTCTTCCCATTTTCATACCAATCCGGGACAGAATATCGTAAAAATTAGTAAATTAGCGACACAAAAATTATTTTATAAAATGAAAAGAATACTTCTACTATTCACTTTCTTATTGAGTTTTGCTCAAATGAGGGCCGATGAAGGGATGTGGCTCTTAATGCTCATCAAAAGACTTAATGGTGTTGACATGCAAAAAGAAGGTTTGCATTTGACTCCGGAAGAAATTTACTCCGTTAATAATTCCAGTTTAAAAGATGCTATCGTAAGTTTTGGTGGTTTCTGTACAGGAGAAATTGTTTCTGATAAAGGTCTTATTTTTACGAATCACCATTGTGGTTATGGTGCCGTTGCCGCTGCTTCTACTCCGGAAAAAGACTATTTAAAAAATGGTTTCTGGGCGATGAAACAGAAAGACGAGTTTAATGCAAAAGATCTATATGTTAGATTTTTGGTTAGAATGGATGATGCTACACAAAGAATCAATTCTAAGCTTAACAATAAAATGACCGGAGCAGAGAGAAAAGCTGTTATTGATGCTGAAACAAAGGCTATTCAGACGGAAAACTCTGAGAACGGAAAATATACTGTAGTAGTAAAAGATTTCTTCAACGGAAATGAATTCTATTATTTCGTATACCAAGATTATAAAGATATCAGATTAGTAGGTGCACCACCTTCATCATTAGGAAAATTTGGTGGAGACACTGATAACTGGGAATGGCCAAGACACACTGCTGACTTCACCGTTTTCAGAGTATATGCAGACGCTGCAGGAAACCCTGCCGAGTTCTCTCCAAACAACGTTCCTTTGAAGCCTAAACATTTCTTACCGGTTTCTCTTAAAGGTGTGAAGCCAGGTGACTTTTCTATGATTTTAGGATATCCTGGAAGAACCAATCGTTATTTAACATCTTATGGGATCCAGCAAATGGTAAATAAAGATTATCCTGCTTGGGTAGAAGCTTCTAAATTAGCAATGGATGTAATGAAGAAGTACATGGATAAAGATAAAGCAACGCAGCTAAACTACGCTTCTCAATATGCTTCTGTAGCTAACTACTGGAAAAACAGACAAGGAACTATAGATGCCGTTGACAAAAACGGAACAATCTCTGATAAACAAAATATTGAGAAAACATACAGAGTTTGGTCTATGCAGGCTGGAAACGAAGAGTATGACGGAGTTTTAGAGGATATCGACGCTTATTACAAGCAGGTTTCCGACAGAAATGTTGAAAGAAACTATGCAACGCAATTGACAAGAAATGCAAAATACATCAGCTTAGCTTTACAGGTAGGAAGTGTACTTAAAGCCTATGCTGCCCAGGATATGGCAGGAAGACTTGCTATGAAAGCAAAAACAGAAGCTGCTCTCAAAGCTGCTTATGAAAACTTCAACCCTTCTTTGGAAGGAGAAATGCTAAGCTCTATGGTAGCTCTTTACCAAGCAAGAGTAACGAATAAAAATGTTGCTTCTGCAACGCTCTTAGGTTTGGATGCCAAAAATCTTTCTAATGTAGCTTATTCTTCTATTTTTGCTAATAAAACATCAGCAACCAACTTCTTATTGAATCCTGATGCTTTAAAACTTGATGCTGACCAACTTTGGAAAATAGCAAACGGTGTTGTAGCAGACCAAAAGCTGGTAACAGAAAGCTATTCTAAAGTAGATGAGAATTTCGCAAAAAACAATCGTTTATTCTTAGCTGGTCTTATGAAAGCTATGCCAGGGAAAAAATTCTATCCGGATGCTAACTCTACTATGAGATTAACTTATGGAACGGTAGATAAATTACCAATCAGAACAGACAGAAACTATTTCGGAGTAACCGATAACTACTATACTGATATGACAGGTTTAGTAGGGAAATACAAAAAAGGAGATGAAGAGTTTGATCTTCCTCAAAGAGTGATCGATCTTTACAACCTAAAAGATTTCGGACAATATGCAGATGCTAAAGGTTATATGCCTGTAAACTTCCTTTCAAACAATGACATCACGGGCGGTAACTCTGGTTCCCCTGTAATTGACGGAGACGGAAACCTTATCGGTATTGCTTTTGACGGAAACAGTGAAGCATTAAGCGGAGATATCGTTTTTGAACCGGAATGGCAAAAAACTATTAACGTAGACGTTCGTTTTGTTCTTTGGACAATCGACAAATATGCCGGAGCAAGAAGACTGGTTGACGAGCTAAAACTTGTAAGAGACGAAAATACACCTGCAGATACAAAAACAAAAAACTCAGGAACAACGACTCTTCCTACAAAAACTAAGAAAAAATAATCTTTTTTGATTATAATTTATAAACCGTGAAATAAATATTTCATGGTTTTTTTATTTTTGAATTAAATTTCAAAGATTTTTAAATGGAAAATCAGACTGTACAGTTTAATGCAATCATCCAACAAAACGGAGAAATGAATGCCGCTTTTGTAGAATTTCCTTTTTCAACAATAGAACTTTTTAATAAGAAAGGACAAGTAAAAATAAAAGCTCTTTTTGATGATAAAGTAGAATACCGTGGGAGCCTGGTAAAAATGAAATCCGATTGTCATATTTTAGGTTTGACACAAGAAATCAGAAAGCAGTTAAACAAAACATTTGGCGACAATGTATC
Organism: Chryseobacterium sp.; assembly: GCA_039594975.1. Classification (GTDB taxonomy): domain Bacteria; phylum Bacteroidota; class Bacteroidia; order Flavobacteriales; family Weeksellaceae; genus Chryseobacterium. The sequence continues at coordinate 37,085 of JBCNMJ010000024.1, forward strand.
TGTTACTTTAATGGAAGATAAAGAAGAACGAACGTTTGAAATAGCCGATGATATTTTCTCGATTTTTAATGAAAACCAAGAAGCCAAAACACTCTTCGACAAAATGAGCTATACTCACAGAAAAGAATATATCCGCTGGATAGAAGAAGCTAAGAAACCTGAAACAAGAGAAAACAGGAAGATAAAAATGATTCAGATGATTCTGGATGGCAAGAAAGGAATATAATTAAATTCATCAAAAAAAGTCCGGGGCAACTTCGTTGCCCCGGACTCAAATAAATATTATGAAATAGAAATTCCAAGATAATTTAAATAAGAATCCAGCAGGGATTTATCAAAAACCGGTTCCTCTATTCCCGATCCTTCCAGAAATTTAATAACATTCGAGCAATCCCAAATATACGTATTCTGATAAAGCTCTACTGTTGACAAACCTTCATGCATATTATCTTTAAACAAGCTTGTTAGCGGATACAATCTGTTTTTACTGTTATTTTCCCATTGTTTTCTCCAGTCTTTATAAGAAAGTCCTTCCAACGTAAACGGATAATATTTTTTAATTAAACCAAAGAAATCTTCTAACGTAAGATTCGTTTCCTGCCTTGCAATCAGATTGAATTTTTTTCCTATAGCATCTTTATTCTTGGTAATATGAGCCATTGATTTTGTCATGTAGTCAACAGTAATCAGCCCTTCTCTAAGCTCTGTCAGCATTGGATATGATTTAAATTCAATACAGTTTTTCACCAAGCCGGACCACCATTGATAAGGAGCACTTGCACCTGTTTCACTGTGACACATGGCATAGCCAAGACGATACGTAATTAATGGTAAACCTTGTTTTGCCGCAAGGTCTGCAATAGCTTCCATCACATATTTACTTCTTACATATCCTATATCCTTGCTTACCGAAATAATATTCTGTTCAATATCATCGCTTTCAAGCATCACTTTTTTTCCGGTAAAAATATGTCCCCAACTGTACACCGAAATTGTCGATAATAAAGCCAGACATTTTGTTTTTTCTGCTCCTGCAAGACGAATAATTTCCCTTAACCCTTCCACATTTGGTGCTTTCATGTAAGAGTAAGGTTCTATAAAATTTACAGAACTTCCGGAATGGTAGATAAGATCTAATGTTCCTGCCAATTCTTTGAACTTTTCATCGGAGAAGCCTAATGATGGCTTTGCTAAATCTCCGATTACAGGAATAATTCTTGAGGCGTGTTCCATCTTTCTTGCAATATGAAACTGCTGAAAACATTTATTAATCTTTTCTAAAGCATGGAATTCATCCTGCGCCCTTACCAGACAATAGATATCTGCTTCTGTAGTATTTAAAAGTTCCTGCAGCAAATGAATTCCGACAAATCCCGTTACTCCGGTCAGGAATATAGACTTTGGATTTTCCAATTGCTTAGGATCAAAAGTACCTTCAAAAACTGTCCCCGGATTGAGATACACATCATTTTGAAGCTCAACATATGGCTCTACATCTTCCACCGGAATAGCCTCTCTTTCTGCTTTTGCCCTCGCAATTAAAACATTGGCAAAATCCTGCAAAACAGGATGTTGATATACATCCCGGATATACACTTTTACCCCTAATTTTTCCTGCAATGCCACCGCAGCAATTGCCACTAATAAAGAGTTCCCGCCAATATCAAAGAAATTATCCGTAATGTTGATTACGGGACGTTCCAGCTCTTCTGCCCAGATGTCTGCAATGATTCTTTCGGTTTCATTGGTTGGAGGTTCGTGCGAAATAAGCTCTTTGGCCTCCTTATCTGCCAGTTCTTTCAAAAAATGAGTATCCGTTTTTCCATTTGCCGTTAATGGGATTTTATCAAGAAAAATAATTTGTGCAGGGATCATATAGCCCGGTAATTCTTCCTTCAATTGATTCCTGATAGATGATATATCTCTTTGAGCCCCTTTATTAACTACTATAAAGGCAACAAGGTATTTATTTCCTCCATGATTACTTTTTGTAATAACGGAAGCATCTTTTATCTCTTCCATTCCAAGCAGAGTTCTTTCAATCTCTTCTAATTCAACACGAAAACCTCTAATTTTCACCTGGTTATCCATTCTTCCTAAAAACTCAATATCTCCTTCCGAAGACCATCTTGCCAAATCTCCGGTACGGTATACTTTTTCTTTTTCCCTGAATGGATTGGAAATAAATTTTGTATTTGTTAATTCTTCATTATTAAGATATCCCTTCGCCAGTAAATTCCCTCCAATGTATAATTCTCCGGTAGCTCCTACAGGTAATAACTCTAAATTCTCACCCAGGATATAAGCCTGAGCATTGGCGATCGGTTTCCCGATAGATGAAACATATTGTCCGTTCATATCTTTTACTTTTTTAAAAGTTGCATACACGGTACATTCTGTAGGACCATAATAATCTACAAGTTCATAGCTCAGCTCGGAAGTTAAAACAGGTTTTAGTTTTTCTCCTGCCGTAAAAAGATATTTTAAATTTAAATCGTTGTAACTTTTTGTTTTTTCCACCACAGCAGGGGCAAGAACAGTCGGTACGAAACCATGTGTAATTTTATTTTTCCGATAATAATTTACCAAAGCCGAAGCTTCTGTGCGTTCTTCATTGTCCGCTATAAAAATGGTTGCTCCGGAGGTAAGCGCTGACCACATTTCCCACACGGAAATATCAAAAGCCAGCCCCGCAACAAGACTTAGCCTTGAAGTATGATCCACATGAAAATACTGATTATGCCATGTTACCAAGTGCTGAATACTGTGATGAGAAACCATCACCCCTTTTGGATTCCCTGTAGAACCCGATGTATAAATCGTATAAGCCAAAGCTTCCTGATGAAGTGTATTATTTGTAGCATCTGTACCCCAACCTGACAGATCATCCATTGTGTCAAAAACAAAAATTTCTCTATTTATATCTTGAATTAGCAAATCTGCTAATGAGCTGTTGGTAATCATTAATGGAGCCGAAGTATCAGAAAGGATAAATTCCACCCGTTTTACAGGATAAGCAGGATCAATCGGAACATAAGCTGCACCGGTTTTGATAATTCCGAGTATTGCTACTATCCATTCCAATGACCTGTCGAGCCAGACAGGAATATACATTCCTTCTTTAATTCCTCTGGTTAAAAGTGCATTTGCAAGCTGATTACTTCTTTCATCTAATTCCTGATAGCTAATCTGCTGATCCTGAAATACTGCCGCTGTATATTCAGGGAAACGGCTTACCTGTTTTTGGAAAAGAGAAAGCAGTGTTTCTTCTTTTGGATAATCCCAGCCTGTTCGGTTGAAATCGTTTAAGAGTTTTTCTTTGTCTTCCTGTGATAAAGAAATTGCGACACCAGTTCCAAGTGTCTGTGTTGTTGAAAATGTGTTCATGTTTAACAGAATGATTTGGTTAAATACTGTATCAAATAAGACTTGATAAAAAAGTAATATTAAAGTTTATTGGATGAATTAAAAGTGCAACAAACCTGCACATTTATTCATAAATATGTTTTCATGGTAGTTTTTTATGTTGGGGAAGCTATCTAGACGGTAATGGATCTACTAAAGCAGAACCGTAAAATACATCATATATT
>JBCNMJ010000025.1:0-40427 GCA_039594975.1 Chryseobacterium sp.
TCCAAAATATGATGAGTTTTTTAATGAATACATGAGCTATCCCAATGAAATGAGAAATCAAAAACTCAGAGATTCTCTTTTCTTGAAATATGATATGAAAAGCAGTGTCGGGAAAAGCTTATTTTGGGATAGATTATATCATAAATGGGGATCTGCGCCCGTAATTTTAGATCCTACAAAAACGGAAAAAGGAGCGGAATCCATTGAAAACAGAATGGGGTACAGAGGATATTGGGATGCAAAAGTGAACTTTAAAAATGTAACTGATTCCACTTCCAAAAAAGCACAGACGATCTATTATATTAAACATAATGATCCTACATTCATTAAAGAATATTACTATAACATTCCTGATCCGGGAATAAAAGCGAATTATCAGCTAAATGTAAATAAAAGCCTTATCAGATCAGGACAAATTCTTGACCAGACCATATTGGAAAAGGAAGTCAATAGGATTAATGATCTAATGAGAAGTCAGGGATATTATAAATTTAATGTTTCGGGGGAGGAAGTCAGCTTTGTAGCAGACTCTTTGAAGAGCACTAAAAATGTACCTTTAACCTTGGAAATTCATAAAGATTCTGCAAATACACCTTATAAAATTGCAACTATAGGAAATGTAGATGTAGCCATCGTAGACAGAATGAGCGATTTTCCCAAGAACACAAAAAAAGACAGTTTACGGAGAATAAGATTTCATAAAATAAATGATCAATATAAAACCCCTGCATTATGGAGATCAATTATTGTAGCCCCGAAATCTATTTATGATCAGAAACAGCTTGATGTAACAAAAAGGAATATCCTGTCAATGAACAACTTCAGTATTCTGAAAGCGAAGGATTCCTTAAGACGTGGTGGTGGAACTACTCCGAATGATAGTATAGTTGATGTTCTGTATGTTTTAAAACCACTTGACAAATATGATATAAAAGTAGCTACAGACGTTAATTATTCACCGATTTTGAATTTTGGGGTTGCTCCATCTGTAGATTTAACAACCCGGAATGTTTTTGGGGGAGCAGAAAACTTATCGACCAGTGTGGCAGGAACTTTCGGTTCGGTTAAAAACCCTAAAAACCTGGATAAAAGAATTTTAGCTTATGAATTGACAGCCCAGGTTGCTCTTAATTTCCCCAGATTATTACTTCCTTTCAATTATTACAAGCTGATTCCTAAACGTTATACCCCTACGACTTCTATTCTTTTAGGATCATCTATTCAGAATAATATCGGATTAGGCAGAATCAACTTTAATACAGGACTTAATTATGCAGCTAATGTGAACGACAGGATTACCCATAAACTGACATTATTTAATCTGCAATTGAGTTTAACCAAGAATAAAAGTGCTTATTACGATTACTTCGTAAATGATGCGATAATCAGAGACGAAGTATTTAAGGATTACTTTTTATTTGATCCCGATACTAAACAAAAGTATGATAATGGCTTACTTTCAGGAGATGAAGTTTCGGGAATGATCATTAATAATAACGACTATAAAAACAGTCTTGGTACAGAGCAGGCAAATAATCTGAACAGCTTCCATCAGTCTTTGATCAATAAAGACAGACAGACACAGGATGTGATCATTTCTTCAATGATTTATAATTTTATTTATAATGAAATTGCAAAAAAAGATTATGAAAATCCATTCTATTTTAATGGGAAGGTAGAATTGGCAGGTAACATTCCTAGTATTTTTAACCAGAAAAGAGAAGAAAGTGTTGTGGCATCCAACCCTCAACGCACCATATTTGGAGTACCTTATTCTCAATTTGTAAAATTTGATTTTGATATAAGAAAATATTTCAAGTTCGGAGAGCAAACATTGGTGCTAAGACAATTTGTAGGAATAGGAATTCCTTATGGAAACTCTTCTTCAATGCCGGTGATTCGTTCGTATATTAACGGAGGTCCGAATGATATTAGAGCCTGGACTGTTTTCGGAGGTTTAGGTCCCGCAAATTCTCAGGTGGATGAAAAAGTACGTACTTATGTTATGGATAACCTGAAGCTGACTACCAATATAGAATACCGGGTTCCTTTTAATGATATGTATGAAGGAGCCGTTTTTACCGATATCGGTAACATCTGGAGCTTGAGAGATAACGGATTTAATGATCAGTTTAAGTTCAATAAATTTTTGGGACAGGTTGGTGTAGGTAGTGGTGTCGGGATAAGGCTAAATATTGCTTATATCAAACTTAGATTTGATTTTGCCTACAAGATCTACGATCCGAATAAACCTCAGGGAGAAAAATGGAGATTTAAGGAATTTAACCCTTTGAAGCCTACATTGAATATAGGTTTCGGTTATCCTTTCTAATCTGGAGAGATCCCTAAAATATAATATACTACAGCAGCTGTTCTAGCGAAAAGCTCTCTGAACTGGTTTCTGTAGTAGCTTTCCGGCTTATTTACATCCTGAGCATCGAATCCCAGTGCATTCATATTATTGTTTCTGGCAAAAAATAAAGCACGAAGGTTATGAAAGCCCTGTGATACAATAATCACATGCCTGCCTTTATAAACATTTTTACAGCGTAAAATACTTTTGTAAGTGTTGAATCCTTTAGGATCTTCAATAATAATTTCTTCAGGAACCCCCTCCTCGTATACCAGATAATTTTTCATGGCGGCAGGTTCATTATAGCCTTTGCTTTTTTCTCCGCTCACGATTATTTTCTTTATTTTACCGTGATGATAAAGCAGAGCCGCCGCATCCATTCTTTTTGTAAAATATGGATTGGAAACTCCTGATCTCATCTTAGGTGAAGTCCCCAATACTAGAGCGATTTCCCTTGGTGGTATTTTGGATATTTTGGTGTATGTTCTTCCGTTGGTGAGAGCAAAAACCCAGGCATTCGCCAAAATAATCAATAAAACACCAAGTTCTATTGACGAAACAAAAAGTTTATATATGTTTTTTAAAATTCTCAACTAAAATCAAAGTTAAGCTTTATTTTTTTACTTTTAGCAATAGACATGCAGGCTAAAATATGTCCTTTTTCTTCTTCTTTTTCCGTTAAATATTCGTTCTCAAGCAATTCAACCTCTCCTTCTTCCAAAATACATTCACAGCTTCCGCAGATACCGGATTTACAGGAATAAGGTACAGGGAATTTCTGAATAAGCAATTGCTGTAGAATCTTTTCTTTATTGGTCGGAAGTTCAGTTTTATATTTTTGCCCTAATATTTTGAATTCCATTTCTACATTTTCGATAAGCGGAAACTCTTTTTCTACAGGATAAATATCGTCATTAAACTCTTCGAAAAGTTCAAAATGAATATTTTTTTTCGGAATTCCGTGATGATAACAGGCATTGGCTAAGGTTTTAATCATCTCTCCTTTTCCACAAATCAAAACATCATCTACGGCATCCCAAATCGTTGATTCTTCATCCGTATCATCCAAATGCAGGATTTGATTGATAATTAAAGCTAATTTCTTTTCATCAAGTCTTCCATAAAAGAAGCTGTTGGAAGTTTTTTCCTGTGAGAAAAAATAGAAAATCTGTAGTCTGTCACCACAAGTTCTTGCCATACTGTCCAATTGTTCCCTGTAAATTAAATCTTCCGAACTTTTATTTCCAAAAAATAAAAATAACCTTGTTCTGGGCTCATTATGAAGAATATTCTTGAAATGACTTAAAATTGGGGTAATCCCTATTCCGGCAGCAAAACCTACAATTGTTCGGAACTCACTGGGTTTAGAAACCAATGTAAATCTTCCACTTGGTTCGCTCACCAGCAATTCATCACCTACATTATAGTTTTTGAATAATTGAGAAGTTGCCCCATCAGGAGAATTTACTTTTATTCCTAAAGATATTTTTCCCTCATAAGGTGCAGAAGTCATGGAATAATCATTAATAACATCTTCACCATGGGACTGAAATTTTAAGCTTACAAACTGACCTGCTTCAAACTTAAAATTTACTTTTAAATTCTCGGGAATTTCAAACTCCAGAGCAAAAGTATTTTTGGTAAGTTCTACCTTTTTCGTTATTTTTAACCAATGAAACTGCGTCAGTTTCCCCTTATAGATTTGTTGTTCCATACTTCAATATCAAAAATAGATAAAAAATAATTTATGAAGAAGATAATTTTATCCACGTTCGTTGTATTTGCTTTGGCAAGCTGCAAAAAGGAAAGTCAGAAAAATGATGAAACTGTTATGGCAACAGACTCTATTTCATCTCCAGAACAAACTTCTGCGGCTGCTCCGTTGAAAATGCTTACACTGGATAAAGTTTCTGAATATTTAAATAAGAAAAACGACACATTATATGTAACCAACTTTTTTGCTACATGGTGTGGACCTTGTGTAAAAGAAATACCGCATTTTAAAAATAAAATAGAGGAACTGAAAGGAAAACCAGTAAAAATTACCTTTATAAGCTTGGATCAGAAAGAAGCATGGAATACAGAAGTTCCACGTTTTGTAGCAGAACAAGGGATTCAGGATCATACAGTGATTGTGGATGGACAGCTTATGGATGGAAATTTCTTCAAAAATAATTTCAAGCAGTGGACTGGAAATGCTATCCCTTTTACATTCATGAGAAAAGGTGATAAAACTGATGAAACATTAGGAATGATCAGTGAAGAACAATTAAATGAAAAGATCAATTCTTTATTAAAATAAAACTTTAGACTTTTATAATGTCCAATAAGTTTAAAATTCTGTGTTTGATTTTAATAGTCGCAATTTTTCTGACTGCTATTATCAATCTGAACACAGGATTTTTAAGTTTACATCTTCATGATTTTTTTCAGGATTCGGCCAATAGCCAAATTGCAGAAATTCGAATCAATCGGGTATTGGTAATGCTTTTGGCTGGAATTTCAATTCCTACTTCAGGTTTTCTTATGCAGGAATATTTTCAGAATCCTTTAGCAGGACCGGATATTCTTGGAATCACTTCAGTAGCAAGTTTATCCGTCGCTTTTTATATCTTTTTTTCACATGACGTTCTTATTCCTGAATTTCTTCAAAACAGTTTTTTAAGCATGGCCGCAATTGGGGGAAGTTTATTATTGATGCTGATTTTATTATCAATGTCTAATAGATTTCAGGATAAATCATACCTCATTATATTTGGGTTTCTGATTTCAGCTTTTGCAGGAGCGATAGTTTCTCTGCTTCAGTTTTATGCTGAAAATCAAAGTTTAAAAAACTATATTTTATGGTCTTTCGGAGCTAATAATATGGTTACAAGAAATCAGATCTATGTGTTATCTGTTTTAGTATTGTTTGGCTTATTTGTGTGTTTTAAAAGCATAAAACCTTTAATCGGAAATTCATTAGGCAATTCATATGCACAAAGTTTAGGAGTCAATTTGAATCAGCTGAAAATATTCATCATTGTTGCTTCTTCATTGCTTTCGGCATCAGTCACAGCTTTTTTAGGCCCTATTTTATTTATAGGAATTATTGTTCCCCATTTTTGTAGATTAATTTATAATCCTGCAAAACTTTGGCAGCAATGGATTTTAAATATGTTTTTAGGAATGCTCATCATGCTATCCTTTTCAATAGTTGCAGAAAAAACACAGATTCCTTTAAATGTAATAAGCTCCGTTTTCGGAATTCCTGTAATTTTGATGATGCTTTTGAAGCAGGATAAAATATAAAATCTAGGAAATGAGGTTTAAAGTCACACAGAAACAATTAATTATTGCAAACATAATTTTGTTTGTGCTTAGTTTCTGTTTTTTTGAATTTTCGAAGCTTTTTAGAATGAACGAAAATAAACATTGGGTTTATTCATGGGGGCATAACTGGTGGTTTTTGGTAGGGATTCCTTCAGCTTTTTGGGGATCCTTGATTTTAGGTATTTTTAGCTTATTGGAAGCCAAAAAAAATAAATTTTTAAACTTCATTTTTAGTTTAATACCTCTTATTTTATTTATTATTCTTTTTTATATCTAAAAATATGCACCTACAAATCAATCAAGCAAACATAGGCTACAACAAAACTTTAATTTCAAATGTAAATGCTCATTTGAATTTGGGGGAAGTATGCTTATTGATTGGTAACAATGGTGTGGGGAAAACTACTTTAATCAAATCTATTTTACATCAGATTCCACTTTTAAGCGGAGAGATTTCTATCAATAATAAAAATGTAAAAAACCTTTCTGTTAAAGAAATTGCTGAAAATATAGCAGTTGTTTTTTCGAAATCTATTGTTCCACAGAATTATACAGTTGAAGATTTGATCTCTTTAGGAAAATACATTTATTATCCGTTTTATTTTGAGCTTAGTAAAAAAGACCGGGAAGAAGTTTCCCATATTATCGAAAAGCTTGATCTGGTACAATACAAAAACACATTACTTAAAAACCTTTCAGATGGTAATCTTCAGAAAGCTTTTATTGGAAGAGCTTTAACACAGAACTCTTCTGTCATTATTCTGGATGAGCCTACCACACATTTAGACGAAAAAAATAAGATCATTATTCTAAAAACGCTTCGGAAATTAGCTCAGGAACAAAACAAATTAATTCTCTTCTCTTCTCACGACTGGCGTTTGGCGAAGGAGTTTGCAGACATAATCTGGTATGTTAAAGATCATCATTTGTATTCCGGAATTGTTGAAGATATTTTGCTGAAACATGAGGAATTGACGAACGCTTCCCTATTCCAAATTAACGACCAGTTTGTGGCTCCGAAAATTATAGCCCCTGATTTTTATAAAGAAATGTTGTATTCTTTGCTTCAAAAAAACTTTCAAAAAAATCTTTCGGCTCTAAATTTTGAATTTAATGACAACTTTTGGTTGATTTCCGATGATTCTTCAAGTTACCAATGCGAATCCTTTGAAGAAATCGTTAATTTAGTGAAAACCATTTACTAATCCCCTTTTTTCTTTATATATTCCATATATTATGCATGCATAGTATTATGCTTATCATATCAATTAACCTATTTATTTTCAGTCTATTAACAAATTTTAACGTTAATAAATATTATGCATGCATAATATTTGCTAAATTTGGGTAAAACCATTACAAAAAAATATTGATGGATAATAAGGATAAAATAGAAAATGTAGACTTAATTTTAAAACAGACCTGGTTAGCTGTTTCTAAAATGTACACAGAATTGGCTCAGGAGCATGATTCTACGGCTGTACAAGCCCTTACTCTTCTTAAAATAGATCCTAAAGAAGGAACAAGAAGTACGAATCTGGGTCCTAAAATGGCTATTGAACCCACTTCTCTTACACGGATTATCAAACTTCTGGAAGACAATGGATATATCTATAAGGAAAAAACAACCACTGATAAGCGCGAAGTTATCATTAAACTCACGGATAAAGGTCTTAATTCCAGAAATATATCTAAAGAAGTTGTCGTAAACTTTAATAAAAGAGTGATGGAAAAGATTTCACCGGAAAAAATGGAAACATTTAAAGAAGTAATGTGTGAAATTATGAAAATAGCCACAGATTTAAATAACAGGAAATAAATTTTACGTCACGTCATTCTGACGAAGGAAGGATCTTTCAGAATGCCAAAAGAATTAAAACAATTACAAATAATAAATCAAATGAAAAGAAGAATCAAACACGTTACAGTTCTTGGTTCAGGAATTATGGGAAGCGGTATTGCGGCACATTTTGCCAACATTGGCGTAGAAGTTTCGCTTCTGGATATCGTTCCTTTTGAACTCACTGAAGCAGAACAGAAAAAAGGTTTGACCAAAGAGGATAAAGCGGTAAGGAATAGAATCGCTTCTGAAAACTTTGAAAAACTGAAAAAAGCAAGTCCGGCTCTACTCTATTCCCCGAAATTCGCAGATAGAATTAAGGTTGGAAATTTTGATGATGATTTACCAAAAATAAAAAATACAGACTGGATTATTGAAGTTGTGGTTGAAAGACTTGACATCAAAAAATCGGTTTATGAAAAAATTGAGCAGTTCAGAAAACCAGGGACATTGATTTCTTCCAATACATCAGGGATTCCTATTCATCTTTTAACAGAAGGAAGAAGCGATGATTTTAAACATTATTTTGCAGGAACACACTTCTTTAATCCTGTAAGATATCTTCCTCTTTTAGAGATAATCCCAACTAACGATACGCTTCCGGAAGTTATAGATTTCTATATGAATTACGGGGCGAAATTCTTAGGAAAAACAACCGTTTTAGCAAAAGACACTCCTGCATTTATTGCCAACAGAATCGGAGTATTTTCAATGATGGACTTGCTTCATAACGTTCAGAAATTAGGATTAACAGTCTCAGAAGTTGATAAATTAACAGGACCCGTGATTGGGCGTCCAAAATCTGCGACATTCAGAACTGCTGATGTTGTTGGTTTGGATACTTTGGTAATGGTCGCAAATGGCGTTCGCCAGAGCGGTGCCGAAGCGAATGACTTTAATGATGTTTTTGCCCTTCCTGATTATATCCAGAAAATGGTTGATAATAAATGGCTGGGTTCAAAAACAGAGCAAGGTTTCTACAAAAAAGTGAAAAATGCAGAAGGAAAATCTGAAATTCATGGGTTAAATCTTGACACTTTAGAATATGAACTTCAAGGAAAATCTTCTTTCCCAACTTTAGAATTAACTAAAAATATTGATAAACCAATTGACAGATTTAAAGTGTTGATTGGCGGAAAAGATAAGGCTGGAGAATTGTATAGAAAATCTTTGGGAGCATTATTCGCTTATGTTTCGCATAAAGTTCCGGAGATTTCTGATGAAGTATACAAAATCGACGATGCAATGAGAGCCGGTTTCGGTTGGGAAAACGGACCATTTGAAATCTGGGATGCTGTTGGGGTTCAAAAAGGTATTGAATTGGCAACAGAAGCTGGTTACCAGGTTTCAGACTGGGTTAAAAATGTGGAGACTTTCTATAAGGTTAATGATGAAGGGCAAAGTATTTATGTTGACAAAAATTCAGGAGAATACAATACGATTCCAGGACAGGATGCTTTCATTATTTTAGATAATATCAGAAAAAATAAAACACTTTGGAGTAATTCGGGAGCTGCAATCGAAGATTTAGGCGACGGAATTATCAACTTTGAAATCCGTTCTAAAATGAACTCTTTAGGAGGTGAAGTGTTGGACGGATTAAACAGAGCGATTGATTTAGCTGAAAAAGAATATGACGGTTTAGTAATCGGAAATCAGGGAGCAAATTTCTCTGTGGGTGCTAATTTAGCCATGATCTTAATGATGGCGATCGAACAGGATTGGGATGATTTAAATATGGCTATTGCTTATTTCCAAAAATCTATGATGAGAGTTCGTTACTCTTCTATTCCTGTCGTGGTTGCTCCTCACGGAATGACACTTGGTGGCGGTTGCGAAATGACCATGCATGCAGACCGAGTGGTTACAGCCGCAGAAACTTATATTGGATTGGTAGAAACCGGAGTTGGTGTAATTCCTGGTGGTGGTGGAACGAAAGAATTGACCCTGAGAACGTCAAGAGAATTTCATAACGATGATGTGAAAAACAACAGACTTCGTGATGCGTTCATGAATATCGCCATGGGTAAAGTGGCAACTTCCGCATATGAAGCTTATGATATGGGAATCCTTGAAAAAGGAAAAGATATCGTTTCCGTAAGTAAAAACAGACAGATTGCTGAAGCTAAAAAAGTAGCAAAATTATTGGCTGAACAAGGATATACCCAACCGATCGAACAGAAAGTAAAAGTTTTAGGTAAAGATGCATTGGGAATGTTCTACGTAGGAACCGACCAGATGCTAACTGGAAATTACATTTCTGAGCATGATAAGAAAATTGCAGACAAATTAGCCAATGTAATGGTGGGAGGAAATCTTTCTGAACCAACTGTGGTAACTGAGCAATATTTATTGAACCTTGAAAGAGAAACATTCCTACAGCTTTGCGGGGAAAGAAAGACGTTGGAGAGAATTCAGTACATGTTACAGAATGGTAAACCGCTTAGAAATTAGGTTTCTCTGTAAAATGTAAAAAGTATTAACGTATTCACGATGCATAATTTTAGAGATTTAGAAGTTTGGACAAAATCAATGAACCTTTGTAAAATATTTTACTTGGCTTCAAATAATTTTCCAAAAGATGAAATGTTCGGATTGACTTCACAGTCAAGAAGAAGTTTATATTCAATTCCTTCTAATATTGCTGAAGGTGCAGGACGAGATACTAATGCTCAGTTTTCACATTTTTTGAATATTGCGTTAGGTTCTTCATTTGAATTTGAAACTCAAATCTTACTAGCTAATGATTTGGGATTCTTTAAAAATGATGATTTTAACCTTATTTATTCTGAAATTAAACACATACAAAATATGTTGGCGAAATTGAAGCAGAAATTTTAATACTCAAACATTTTAAAATCATAAATACATTTTACGTAAATACATTAATACAAACAAATGAAAGCAGCATATATAGTAAAGGGTTTCAGAACTGCCGTTGGAAAAGCTCCAAAAGGAAGTTTAAGATTTACAAGACCCGATGTAATGGCGGCAACCGTAATTGAAAAATTAATGGCTGAACTTCCGCAATTAGATAAAAACAGAATCGATGACCTTATCGTAGGAAATGCAATGCCTGAAGCTGAACAGGGCTTAAATGTGGCGCGTCTGATTTCCTTAATGGGTTTAAATACAGATAAAGTACCCGGAGTTACGGTAAACAGATACTGTGCATCAGGAAGTGAGGCGATTGCGATCGCTTCTGCAAAAATTCAGGCAGGAATGGCGGACTGTATTATTGCAGGAGGTACAGAGTCAATGTCTTATATTCCTATGGGTGGTTACAAGCCGGTTCCTGAAACGGATATTGCCAAAACAAACCCTGATTATTATTGGGGAATGGGTTATACCGCAGAAGAAGTTGCAAAACAATACAAAATTACAAGAGAAGAACAGGATCAGTTTGCTTTTGAATCTCATATGAAAGCTTTAAAAGCAAATCAGGAAGGTAGATTTGCCAACCAGATTGTTCCGATTCCTGTTGAATATAACTTCCTGGATGAAAATCAAAAAATGCAGACGAAAAAGTTTGATTTTTCAGTAGATGAAGGTCCTAGAGCAGATACTTCTTTAGAAGGTCTGGCTAAACTTAGACCCGTTTTTGCCAACGGAGGAAGTGTAACTGCCGGAAATTCATCGCAAATGAGTGACGGTGCTGCTTTCGTAATGGTAATGAGCGAAGAAATGGTAAAAGAATTAGGATTACAACCGGAAGCAAGACTAGTCGCTTATGCTGCAGCTGGATTAGAGCCAAGAATTATGGGGATGGGACCGATTTACGCGATTCCAAAAGCATTGAAACAGGCTGGGTTAGAATTGAAGGATATTGAATTGATCGAGTTAAATGAAGCATTTGCCTCTCAATCTGTTGCTATTAAAAAAGAATTAGGATTAAATCCAGATATCTTAAATGTAAATGGGGGCGCAATTGCTCTTGGTCACCCACTTGGATGTACCGGAACAAAATTAACCGTTCAGCTTCTTGATGAAATGAGAAAACGTGGAAATAAATACGGAATGGTTTCTATGTGTGTGGGAACAGGACAAGGTGCTGCTTCAATTTTTGAACTATTATAACTAAACAAAATACAAGATATAATGACTACACTTAATAAAACACTAAAAGGAGGTGAGTTTTTAATAAAAGAAATTCAGGCTAATGAAATTTTCTCTTTGGAAGAACTTTCTGAAGAGCAAAAAATGCTTCGTGATTCTGCGAAAGAATTTATAGACAGGGAGGTTGTTCCTCAAAAAGAGCGTTTCGAGAAAAAAGATTATGCATTTACAGAAGAAACAATGCGTAAACTTGGAGAAATGGGGCTTTTAGGAATTGCTGTTCCTGAAAATTACGGAGGTCTTGGAATGGGGTTCGTGACAACGATGTTAGCTTGTGACTATATTTCTGGTGTTACAGGGTCATTGGCAACAGCTTACGGAGCGCATACAGGAATTGGTACTTTACCAATTGTACTGTACGGAACAGAAGCTCAAAAGCAAAAATATCTTCCGGATCTGGCAACAGGAACAAAATTCGGAGCGTATTGTTTGACTGAACCGGATGCAGGTTCTGATGCGAACTCTGGGAAAACCAGAGCAAAACTTTCTGAAGATGGAAAACATTATATCATCAACGGACAGAAAATGTGGATTTCCAATGCAGGATTTGCAGATACTTTTACTTTGTTTGCTAAAATTGATGATGATAAAAACATCACAGGTTTTGTAATCAACCGTTCCGAATTAGAGAATCCTGGAAGCTTGACTTTTGGTGAGGAAGAACATAAATTAGGTATTCGTGCCTCTTCTACCCGTCAGGTTTTCTTTAACGATATGAAAATTCCTGTTGAGAACCTTTTAGGAGAAAGAAATAACGGATTTAAAATTGCTTTAAACGCTCTTAATGTTGGTCGTATCAAATTGGCAGCGGCTTGTCTGGATGCTCAGAGAAGAATTTTAAACCACTCTATTCAATATTCAAACGAGAGAAAACAGTTTGGGGTTTCTATTTCGACTTTCGGAGCGATCAGAAAGAAAATTGCTGAAATGGCGACCGGAGTTTTCGTAAGTGAGGCTGGGTCTTACAGAGCTGCAAAAAATATTGAAGATAAAATTGAGGAACTGGTTGCAGGAGGACTTGATCATCAGGCAGCAGAACTAAAAGGTGTTGAAGAATTTGCAGTAGAATGTTCAATTCTTAAGGTTTTCGTTTCAGATTTAGCTCAGCATACAGCTGATGAAGGAATTCAGGTGTACGGAGGAATGGGATTCTCTGAAGATACACCAATGGAAGCGGCTTGGAGAGATTCAAGGATTTCAAGAATTTATGAGGGAACTAACGAAATCAACAGATTATTGGCAGTTGGAATGTTGATTAAGAGGGCGATGAAAGGAGAATTAGATTTATTATCTCCGGCAATGGCAATCAGCAAAGAACTGATGGGAATTCCTTCATTTGAAGTTCCTGATTATTCTGCATTCATGAGTGAAGAAAAAGCAATCATTTCCAACCTTAAGAAAGTGTTCTTAATGGTTTCAGGAGCTGCTCTTCAAAAATATATGATGGATATCGAGAAACAGCAACATTTATTGTTGAATGCCTCTGAAATTCTTAACCAGATCTACATGGCGGAGTCTGCAGTATTGAGAGCTGAAAAGCACTTCTCTCCTGATTCTGTGGAAGCGGCAATGGCTCAATTGAACCTTTATAAAGCAGTTGAAAAAATCATCGTAGCGGCAAAAGAAGGAATTATTTCTTTTGCGGAAGGCGACGAACAGAGAATGATGCTTTCAGGATTGAGAAGATTCACGAAATATACAACTCA
Source organism: Chryseobacterium sp. (assembly GCA_039594975.1). Taxonomy (GTDB): domain Bacteria; phylum Bacteroidota; class Bacteroidia; order Flavobacteriales; family Weeksellaceae; genus Chryseobacterium. Next base: position 13,328 of record JBCNMJ010000025.1, read on the forward strand.
TCCGAATGTAGTGGCATTAACAGAAAAAGTTGCTGCTCATTATATTGACAAAGGAGCTTACTAGTCTTTTAATATATAAATTTGATTTCTTAAACGTCCCAGAAATGGGACGTTTTCTATTGGTAAAAATTTGTTTTTGAATGTAATAAATGGATTGTATGAGTTGTCTTATATAAAAACTGATGAATTATAAAAAATATAATTCTAAATACCTATTTAAAACATAACTCATGAAATTATTGTTGATTCCTATTATATTTATTTCTGTTTCGTTATCAGCTCAGAACACTGAGAAAAAAGTTCCTCCTCTTAAACTTAAGAAAGATAGTTTAGATATGAAGGTTGCTGACCTTAACACATCGAAAAAAAACAAGCAAAAAGATTTGTATAAAATACTTGTTCTAAAACCGAAAAATCCTGAGATGTATGCTTGTCTGAAAGATAAGAGAAAGGATACGACAGAATATAAAATTTTAAATTCTACACCGCCTGAAAAAATAAAACTTCTTTCAAAAAAGAAATAATTTTCAATTGTAAATAAAGAGCCGGAAGATTACAGAAAACCTTGAATTAGGCCTTTTTTAATAAGCTCTTTGCTGTTTTTGCTTTTGGTTTTTTTGAGAATGTTTTTATGATGGGTACGAACCGTATGATAGGAAACCACTATGGTTTCTGCTATTTCTTTATCGCTATACCCTTTTATTAGTAAAACAAAAACTTCCAGTTCTCTTTTGGTAAGCCGGTCGGTTATATTTAATGCAAACCATTCGGGACGTAGGGTTTTCTGGTAAAAATCGTGTCTTGTTCCAATGCCGGAAACGGTTACAACATAATTGTTTTCATGGGAAAGATGCTCAATGTTCGTATGAATATTTATGGTCTGCAATAGTTTCCCGTTTTTGTCTTTTAAGGCATGAATCGCTTGATGATGAAACAGTTCATATGTATTTTCTTTTGTTTTCATCCGAAAACAATACCCGGATTTTAAACTCATTTGATGCTCAAAACCGATTTCTTTATACATTTCCAAGGTCCAGGCTTCGGCTTCCATTACAAAAGCAAGGTCATCTGGATGGATCAGATCTATAATATTTTTTAAATGTTGAGGATATTTGTTCAGGCTGTGCATAGGTAGAATACTCTCGCTGAAATTACTCAAAGTGCTGTTTTCGACATGTAAGGTATAGTAGTAAAACGGTCCTAAAGTAAATAGTTCAGCAATAATTCGCTCTATTTCAGGTATGGTTTCTACCACATGCTGATTAGATAAAACTTCCGGATACTTATCCCAAATATCGTTCAGGATATGTTTTACAGGCTCCATAGGCTAAGTTTTATATAAAAATAATTAAAATTTACATATAAAAACCAAAAATTAACAGATTTCATTTAATAAATTGTTTTTAAGGTTACGAATTTGTTAATTGTTGCTATTTATATTTTATGAAAAGATGAATATTTTCTGGTTTAATCTATACAAGTAATTTGAAAGCTCACATTAAATACAGAATGAAAAAATCTTTATAAAATTTGTAGAAAACTGGAGAAAAAAAATTAAAGATAAATGTTTCGACATGTTAAAGCATTTTTTATTTTTGTACTCTATTTCATCGAAATGACAAAAGAAGAACTGCTTCATAAAGCAATTAAAATAGCTACTAAAGCACATAAAGGACAAACCGATAAATATCACGCTCCCTACATAGCTCACGTAATGCGTGTAATGGAATACGGTAAAACAACCGACGAAAAAATAGTAGGTGTTTTGCATGATGTTGTCGAAGACCACCCATCAGAATTCAGTCTGGATTATTTAAGGAATGAAGGCTTTCCTGAATACATAATTTTCGCAATAAGCTGCCTGACGAAATATGATCCGGAAGAAGATTACGATGAATTTATTAAAAGAACCGAAAGATCCCCTTTGGCAGTAGCTGTTAAAATGAATGATCTCCGGGACAATATGGATCTGAGAAGAGTGAACAGAGAGCTTACTCCAAAAGATATTAAGAGATTTAATAAATATTTGAAGGCTTACCGCTATCTTACTGACAAGTATTAAACTTTTTGATAAAGAAGAGTTTTTAAATTATAAAGGCATTAAGAAGTGATTTTCTTAATGCCTTTAATTATATTGTTAAATTTTGGACAATTAGTCTGCTCCTGGGTAATCAAACGTTTTTACAGGGTGATTGGTGCCGTCTATATTGATGTTTAAAGCAAGATAAAGAAAATGTAAGTTCTTATTTCCTTTTGCTTCAAATTCACGTTGCCAAAGGTATCCTGCTGCGACTCCCAAATTATTGTCGATCTGATAACCAAATCCTCCGTAAACTCTGTTTCTTGCAAAAGTAGGTTTCATTGGGGTCACAAAAAATACTTCATCATATGCGTTGGCAAATACAGTTCCTTTTTTCACCTCTTTAGCATTTAAAGGAACACTCACATTTAAACGGTAACGGTAACGCATCCTTTGTGAGCTTTTGTCAGTCTGAGGTTCATAAAACCAGCTTTTCTCTGCACGAAAGCGGTTTTCAAATTTTACGATTCCTTTTTTTATATCAATAACGTCCTGTAGCCAAACTCTGAACTCTTCTTTGTTGATGGCATGATCAGTGTACGTCGCATATCTTCCTAAACCAATGAAAGGCTTGTGGTTTTTAGTAAGATTATATCCTACTCCTCCTTTTATTTCGTAATAATCAGGGTAAGTAAATTCATTAATACTTCTCACCTGACCTTCTGCATAAAGAAAAAATTTCGGATGAAACTTGTAGGTTAATGTCAGTGCGCCAAATCCGGAAAGATGTTCCTGGGCTTTAATAAAAGTAAGACTTAAAAATAAACTAAGACTTAGAAAAAGTTTCATCTTGAAAAAATTTTTGCAAATGTAATTGAATTAACAATTTCGTAATATTAACTTTAATTCATCGTGAATTAACATTTACTTAATATTGATATTGTAGGTAACTCCTAGATGAAACCATCTTTTTGGCATTTTTACTCCAAAAGTTTCAGTATATTCTGTACTAGTTATATTATTGATTAAAACGTACACAGAAAAGTCTTTTTTAGTGAAACTTATTTTTTCGTCTAATAGATTGTAGCTTCCATTGTTTAATCTCTCATTGTATCTGTAAACAAGTTCGTTGGTGAAATTTTTCAGGAATTTAGTTTCGAGTTTTCCGATAAACTGATGTTTAAGGTTGTCTAAAGTATATCTTGAAACAAGATCTTTAGGCTGTTTAAAATCATTATCCAGATACGTGTATCCTGCTGAATATTTCAGCCAGTCTAATACCTGATGATTTACTTCAACTTCTATTCCTTTTATTTCCATATCTCCCACATTCTGAGCATTCCAAACAAGGTCATTTAAAGAGATTTTTGTCCAGTCAATTGAATTGCTGGAATTTCTCAGAAAACCACTTACTTTGGCTAAAATATCTCTTGTCTGATACTGATATCCTATTTCCGCATACAATGCACTTTCCGGCTTCAGGTCAGGATTTCCATGCTCTGTTTTATTCACATAATACAAATCGGTAAAAGTCGGAACTCTATGAACTTTTGAAATGTTCCCGTATATTTTGTTATTGCTGTTGAAGTTATATCCTACGTCTAAACCTGGATAAAAAAAGTTGCCGGCATTAGAATAATTAGCCCATGAAATCCCGGGAGAAATATTCAGCTTTTTATCGAAGAATGAGAAATAATGCTCAAAGAAAACCTGAGATACAAATCGCTCTCTGTTTCCCAGATTATTGCTTGCCAGAAATTCTTTTCTTAATTCCACTCCTATACCGGTTGTTCCAAGTGCCCAATCGTAGCTCGAATTCACTTCGCCACCTACATTATTACCAATATGCATATTTCTGTAAATCTCCGGCTTCTCACGGTTGTAGAGATACATATCCTGTCCTCTTCTCCAATATACATTAGAATTAAGTTTAAACTTTCCGAAAGTCTGTCTGTGCGATAAACTTATAATAGAAGACTGAAGTTCTTCATATTGCTCAGTTGCCAGTGGTGATGAATAAAATCCGTTGGCTCCAAATTTTTTCTCTGAAAAACCTGCTTGTAATCGTATATCTCCGTCTTTTATTTTTAATTGACTCTGATAAAAAATATTCCGGATATCATAATCCGTATTATGCATATATCCCTGAGAAGAATTTGAACTCATATTTAATGAATTTGAGAACTTTTCTCCTCCTGAATGAGCACTAAGCCCTAATCCATACATTTCAAAATCTCCGGCTTCAGCATTGATCTTTACTTTTTTGCCGGGATTGATTTTTGTAATAATATTAATCGCTCCTGCATAAGCATTCTGTCCGAATCTTCTTGCTGCAGGTCCTTTGATAACTTCAATTCTTTCTACATCTGCCAAATCCACCGGAATATTTAGGGAATTGTGACCGGTTTGAGAATCATTCATTCGGATCCCGTTGATAAGAAGAAGCACCTGTTCAAAAGAGCTTCCTCTAAAAGAAACATCACTTTGTACTCCATTAGCTCCTCTCCTTCTGATATCCATTCCGGCAACCTGTTGCAGGATTTCATCAATGCTTTTTGCGGGAGAATTTGTAATGTCTTCTTTCGTAATGACAGTAATATTCTGATTGGCTGATTTATAAGGTGTAGAAATGAATTTCCCCTGAATTTCAATCGTTTCAATATCTGACGTTTTTTCCTGAGCTTGTACAAAAAATACAGATCCAATAAGGAAAAGACAGCCTATTTTCTTAATCATAACGGTATTTACTTTTAGTTTTTGGTCATTTTTAAAAGTTTCCAAAAGTAGCGGAGTTTACTTACACCACAAAATGATTGTTGTCATGCGGTTTAAAAACCATTTAAAATTAAACTATTTAAGCTTAGAAATTCAAAATTGAAACAAAAAAGAGATCCGTTTTATGGTTACGATATTCCCGTAAAAATTCGTAATTTTGTTAGTCTTAATTTTACTATGGCTTCAACTACAGATATAGATATTAAAAAACAGATTTTTGTTAAGAATGCACATCTTAATAATCTGAAACACATAGATGTAATCATCCCTAAAAATAAATTAATTGTCATCACAGGAGTTTCCGGAAGCGGAAAATCTTCACTGGCTTTTGATACCATTTATGCGGAAGGACAGAGACGCTATGTTGAGAGTTTAAGTTCTTATGCACGTCAGTTTTTGGGTAAACTGGAAAAACCGAAAGTTGATGATATTAAAGGATTGGCTCCTTCCATTGCTATTCAGCAGAAGGTAATTTCTTCGAATCCCCGTTCAACGGTGGGAACTTCAACGGAAATTTACGATTATATGAAACTTCTTTTCGCAAGAATCGGGAAAACATTTTCTCCGGTTTCTGGTGAAGAAGTGAAAAAAGATTCGGTTTCTGATGTGGTGGATTTTATTAAAGCTTCTAAGAAAGATACTTCTTTTTTACTGACGGCTCCCTATGAATATGATATTGCGAATTTTGGAGAAAACTTAAATGTTTTAAAACTCGCCGGGTTTACAAGATTGGAAATCAACGGGAATGTTGCCGGAATTGAAGATTTGGAAAGCTTTGGCTTTACACCTGAAAAAGGAATGGAAATCAATCTCGTCATCGACCGTTTTTCTTACGAAGAAGATGAAAGTTTTCTTCAGAGATTGGCAGATTCCATCCAGATGGCGTTCTATGAAGGTCGAGGCTATTGTGCTCTAAAGAATATTGAGACCGGAAAAATTAAAGAATTTTCAAATAAGTTTGAGCTTGACGGAATCGAATTTTTAGAACCGAATGTCCATTTCTTTAGTTTTAATAATCCATACGGAGCATGCCCTACTTGTGAAGGTTATGGAAAAGTAATCGGAATAGATGAAGATTTAGTCATTCCGAATAAAACATTATCTATTTTTGAAGATGCTGTTGCTTCCTGGAAAGGAGAAAGCATGAGTGAATGGAAAAAAGATTTTATAAAAAAAGCGAAAGATTTCCCTATCCATAAGCCTTATCATCAGCTTACTAAAGAGCAGAAAGCTTATCTTTGGAAAGGTGATGGAAGTAAAAATTTCCCATCAGTCAATAACTTCTTTCAGATGCTGGAAGAAAACTTATACAAAATCCAGTATCGTGTAATGCTTTCCAGGTATCGTGGTAAAACACTTTGCCCGACCTGTGAAGGGTTAAGATTACGTGAAGAAACGAGCTGGGTGAAAATTGACGGACACAATATCCAGTCGATGATTGAGCTTCCTTTAGATGAGCTTTTTCCGTTAATAAAAGACTTAAAGCTGTCTGATCACGATCAGGAGGTGGCGAAAAGACTATTATATGAAATCACTACCCGACTTGAATTCTTATTAAAAGTGGGGTTAGGATATTTAACGTTGAACAGAACTTCCAATACCCTTTCGGGAGGTGAAAGCCAGAGAATTAACCTTGCAACCAGCTTGGGAAGTTCTTTGGTGGGATCAATTTATATTCTGGATGAACCGTCAATCGGTTTGCACTCCAGAGATACGGAGAATCTGATTGAAGTATTGCAAAATCTTCGTGATTTGGGAAATACGGTAATCGTAGTAGAACATGATGAAGATGTGATGAGAGCGGCCGACTATATCATTGATATTGGTCCGGAAGCAGGATATTTAGGAGGTGAACTTGTTTTTGCCGGTGATTATAAAGAACTGAAAGATGCAGATACTTTAACCTCAAAATATCTGACAGGCAGACTGGAAATTGAGGTTCCTGCGAAACGTAGAAAAGCCAAAGAATGGATCAATATTAAAGGGGCACGTCAGAATAACCTTAAAAACATAGATGTAGATGTTCCGTTAGAAAATCTTGTAGTGATTTCGGGAGTTTCGGGAAGCGGGAAATCTACTTTAATGAAAGAAATCCTTACCAACGATATCCAGATCCAGTTAGGAATGGGCGGTAAAAAAGGCGATTATGATTCGGTAGACTTCCCTAAAAAACTTATCAAGCATATTGAACTGATCGACCAGAACCCTATCGGGAAATCTTCGAGATCTAACCCTGTAACCTATCTGAAAGCATATGATGATATCAGAGATTTGTTTGCTAAGCAAAAAGTAGCAAAAATGATGGGGTATAAACCTAAACATTTTTCGTTCAATGTAGATGGCGGAAGATGTGATGAATGTAAAGGAGAAGGTGTTATTAATGTTTCTATGCAGTTCATGGCAGATATTGAGCTGGAATGTGAAGTTTGTAAAGGAACCCGTTTTAAGAATGAAATTCTTGAAGTAAAGTATGATGAGAAGAACATTTCAGATATTCTTCACATGACTGTCGACGAAGCTTTGGAATTTTTCAAAGATAATCATGAAGATAAAATCGTTACTAAATTAAGACCTTTGCAGGACGTTGGTTTAGGGTATTTACAGTTGGGACAGAGTTCTTCTACCCTTTCCGGTGGTGAGGCACAGCGTGTAAAGTTGGCTTCTTTCCTTGTAAAAGGGGTTACTACAGACAAAACGTTATTTATTTTCGATGAGCCTTCTACAGGACTTCATTTCCATGATATTCAGAAATTATTGAAGTCTTTACAGGCATTAATTGATTTAGGGCATTCAGTGATCGTTATTGAACATCAGCCGGATATTATTAAATGTGCAGATTACATCATTGATATTGGTCCGGAAGCGGGAAAATATGGTGGTGAAGTAGTTTTTGCAGGAACGCCGGAAGATCTGGCAAAAAATAAAAAATCTCATACAGCAAAATACATTAAGGAAAAGCTGGAAAACTAAAATAGAACAGAGAGTAAAATTACTCTCTGTTTTTTATTGGAATCATTAATAATTTAAGTTGTTGATTTTCATTTAGATTTATTGCCCTCAGATTAAAACTTAATATTTTTAACTTCTCAAGTAAAATTTTAATGGTTCAAAAAATTAAATAGTATACAAAAATGGACTTTGCTTAATAAAAGTCTTATCATCAATCTGAGAAACCAAAAATTTCCCTAAATCCGTTGCTGAGATATTTTCTCCTTTACAGTCTTCCAAAGATGTTTCTGTTCTGAAACTCTCATCCGTCAGATTAATTAATGGAAGTCTCACTAAAGTCCAGTTCAGATTGCTTTCTGCGAGAAGTTCGTATTCTTTTTGTTTGTCTGCAGTTGTTTTCGGATAATGTTGATACATCCATTCGGTGGCCATTTTCACCTTTTCATTTTTATGGTCAAAAGGTGTATCGACGTTCAGTCCTGTTGTAACGATGTATCTTTTAATTCCGTGAAAATTCATTGCTTTAATGATATTTTTAGTAGCATCACTGAATATTGATTCTTCTCCGGCCGGCTGTCCTAAAGTGCTGATCACGGCACCACAATCTTTAATTACATTCTGAATAGAATCGTAATCTCTCGCGTCTCCTTTTACAACTTCTATTAAAGGGTTTCGAAACGTAAAATTCTCCGGATTTCTTAGTAATAGCTTAAGTTGATAATTATTTTCTAAAAGTTGTTGAACAAGATATTTTCCTGATTTTCCTGTTCCACCGATTACGGCGATCTTATCTTTTTTCATAGTATTTCTTTAAAATTATTGATTTACAAAAACCTAAGACAACCAATATGGGTTAACCTTGTTGTTTTGCTGTAAAATAAAAGATTATAAGGGTTCAATGAATTTGAACCTTACGTTTTCAGACCACACAAATTGTTCTGAAATTGAGATACTATTTATAAAGAGATTTTAATGAAATAAAGATATAAAAATTTCAACTTAAAAATTATTTATTTTTTGCCCAATAATTCATTGTAGAAATTACCTCGAAAAGTACTCGGGAGAAGAAGAAAAACTTATCCACAATAAATTGTTAGTTATTTGTTAATTTTAACATTAAATTAATGTTTCGTATTAAAATTATCACTACATTTACTATGTAATACTACCAAAGTGGAAACATATTTTGCTTTTTTCAGTTTTGAAATTGCAATTAAATTTATAAAAATTTAAGCACAGCATTGTCGGCTGTGCTTTTTTATTGTTGTCTAATTAAAAAAATGAGATGTATTTATCTACTGAATCCGTTCCTAAAGAACGGATTCTTTTATAACTAGTTGAATGACTGTTTATAACTCAGAGGTGTTACATTCATTTTCTTTTTAAAAAGCTTATTAAAAGACTGAGAATGTTCAAATCCTAATTGATATGCTACTTCAGAAACTGAAAAATTAGTTGTGGTAAGATACTCCTTTGCTTTCTCAATAAGCTTTTCATGAATATGCTGCTGGGTATTTTGCCCCGTCAGATTTCGAAGCATATCGCTTAAATAATGGGTGGATAGATTTAACTCTGAGGCCAGGAATTCTACTGTTGGAAGTCCTTTTGTTAGTGTTTCCTGTTTATTGAAATAACTTTCCAGAATATCTTCCATTTTTGAGAGAAGATCATGGTTCACTACTTTTCGGGTAATGAACTGTCTTTTATAAAAGCGGTTGCTGTAGTTCAAGAGAACTTCCAGGTAAGAAATAATAACGTCTTGACTGATTTCGTCAATAGCTGTATTTAGCTCATCATTGATATTATCAAGTATGCCAACAATCAGAGTCTTTTCTTTTTCGGATAAATGCAAAGCTTCATTCGTATCATAAGAAAAGAAACCATATTTCTTTATGTTTTTTGCCAAAGGATAGTTTCTTAAAAAATCAGGATGAATGAATAAGGTATATCCAAAATATTCAGCTTTTTCATCCGTTGCCAGAACCTGGTTTGGTGCAGTAAACATCATGCCTCCCTCATTAAAATCATAATATCCCTGTCCATACCCCATCTTTCCGTTATCTGAAAATTTGTAAGAAATCTTATAAAAACTCAGTGTGAAACTTCGGTCAAGATAATATTTATTGACACCCATTTTTGTATTATCTACTAAACTTATTAACGGATGAAGCGGTTTCGGAACATTCAATATCTGATGAAGTTCTGAAATCGATGAGATTTTTAAAGGAGAATTATCTTTCTTTTCCATAGTTAAAGGTATTAAAAGAAAATTAAGTTTGAGCATATCGGATTTTCAAATGATATGCTCAAACTGTAAAAATTAAATAAACTGCTTACCGAATTGTTCTCTGAATGCTTCAGTTCCCATTTCCAGACGTTGTGCATATAATGCTTTGGCATCTTCTCCCGCTACATATCTCAACTGTTTTTTACCATCTGTAGCAGCTTCGTACACGACTTCAGCAATGAGTTCAGGTTCGGAAGCCGCTTCCATCATGGCTTCTGTATTGGAAAACATGTTATCTATCATGGTTTGATATTCAGGCTGAGTTCCCATATCCAAAGAACGGCTGATGAAATCGGTTTTAATTCCTCCGGGAGAAACTGTTTTTATGTCGATTCCGAATGTGTTCAATTCATACGCCAAACTTTCGCTCCATCCTTCCAGTGCCCATTTTGTAGCATGGTACGTAGAACCCAACGGGAAAGCAATTAATCCTCCGATGGAAGTGGTTGTAATGAACATTCCGCTTTTTCTTTCTCTGAAATAAGGAATGAATTCTTTGGTAACACGAATAACCCCTAATAAATTAGTATCTAATTGTTTTAGGATCTGATCATCATTTAAAGCTTCTAAAGGTCCGATTAGTCCATACCCCGCATTATTGAATACCAGATCAATATCACTCAATTCCAATGCTTTTTTTACTGTGGTCTGAATTTGTTCTAAATTAGTAACATCCAGTGGAAGAAGTGTAATGTTTTCCAATTGATTCAATTCTGTTTCCGCTTCCGGATTTCTCATGGTTGCAATCACGTTCCATCCTCTGCTCTGAAATAATTTTGCTGTTGTTTTTCCTAGTCCTGTTGAGGCACCTGTTATGAAAATTGTTTTCATTTTTTATTGTTTAAAAATTACATGACAAAATTCCGGACTTATGAAAAGATTAAAGTTGCCAAAACGGATATTGATGTAGCCAAAATGAAATTGGTCTGAAAATTTCATGCTGTAATTACATTCTAACACCTAATCAAATCCTATGAAAACAAAACAAATCTGGGCAAACCTTCCGGTTTCTGACCTTGAAAAAACTACAAAATTTTATGAGCAATTAGGTTTTACATCAAACGGTACTGTAAAATCTGATGAACTGATAAGCTTTTCTTTTGGAGAAAATAGCTTTATCATTAATTTTTTCCTGAAAGATATCCTTGAAAATAATACTAAAGTGAAGTTTTCAGATGTAAAATCAGGAAATGAAATCATTTTCAGTCTTTCTGCGGCAAGTAAAGAAGAAGTTGATGAATGGGTAAATACGGTTGAGAAAGCTGGTGGAACTATTTTTACTGAACCTTATACAATAGAAGACGGTTATACATTTGGTTTTTCCGATCCGGACGGACATGCATTCAATGTGCTGTATTGGCCGGAAATGTAATTATAAAAATACCGAAGATCCATAAGAACCTTCGGTAAAATTTGCTAAATATGATTATTGTGAATTACGATTTCAGGGTCCAGATTGAACCGTTCTTTGTCGTAAATTTTTCAAGAGTACCTTTAGCGGCAAGGTCATTTAGAAGTCTCTCGCTCTCAACTCTTGGTGTTCCCGATAATTCTGAAAATTCTTTTGCGGTAAGAGAAGGATATTTTGCAAATAGGCTCTCCCAGTTTTTAGAATATTCAGATTTTTTTGTATCCGAATTTATTTTTAAGATAGCAGTTTCATAGAATGCATATGGTTTTGAACCATATACTGTTTCTCTGCTTCCGTTTCCGTTAGTAAAAAACATTGTAGGGAAACCACGAACGCGCAATTCTCGGGCTAATTTCAGATCTTCCTGGAAAAGATCTTTTGCTTTCCCTTCAAAATCTGCTTTTAGTTTATGAGTATCTAATCCAACTTTTTCAGCTGCCGCAGCAATATGTTCCCATTTTGCGATATTTTTTTTCTTTAAAAATACCATTTCACGAAGCTCTCTCATAAAATCCAAAGCTTTCGATTTATCCTGAAGCTGTGCTGCTTTAAAGGCAATAGAAGGTGGGTAAGAAGAATCCAACGGATCTTTTAACCATACATCTCCATCAATTGGCATATCGTAATATCCGCTTACCTCATCCCAATGGTGGGCAACATCAGAAGGCTTGCTGATTCCTCCGCTGTTATAACTCCAGTCAGGAAGAAGACCTCCCATTCTGTATTCTATTTCTACGCTGTTTCCGTATTCTAATTTTAATTTTCTCAATTGAGGTTCGATCCCCCAGCAAGAAGAGCAGATAGGATCGGTAAAATAAATAACTTTCACTGGCTTTTCATTGGTTTTAGCATACCCATTGTCCATTTTTTCTCCTGGTGTTTCACAAATCCCTGTTGCAGGATCACATAATAATGGGTTAGTAGTTTTGTTTTCCATTTTTTTACTTTTATCGTTCTGTCCCTTGCAACTGCCTAAAGTCATAGTAAGGAACAAGAATGTTAGTATTTTGTAGTTTATCATTTTTTTAATCATGATAATATTTATACAGATTTACTTTGAGTGCAAAGCTAAGATTTAATCATTACATTTTCACAATAAATTTCCTTTTGGAAACTAGTTTCCTCTAGGAAACTACCTAATTATTTAATAGATTTACAATTTCTAATTTTTTTGAAGGAACTTTATACAGCTAAGAAATGAAAAAAGTAGCCAATTTAAATACCACCTTAGTCTGCAAAAACAGAATGAATGCCATTAAAGATGCGATGGAAATTCTGTCAGGCAAGTGGAAATTTCATATTCTAGGAACCTTACTGCAGGGAGGAAATATGCGTTTTATGGACCTGTTGAGGGAAATTGATGGTATTGCCGCTAAAATGCTTTCCAAAGAGCTTCAGGACATGGAGATCAATCATCTTATTAAACGTACCGTATTGGATACAAAACCTGTAACGGTAGAATATGAAGTTACCGAATATGGCAGAACGATTGAACCTATTATTGATGAAATTGCTAAATGGGGCCTTGAATACAGAAGATCCCTTTATCAGAATAAATAAAAACCGACAATAATGTCGGTTCAAAAAAAACAAAAATTGATATGGATATGATTAGATATGTGTTTTAGTAAGTTTTTGTTGATACAAATTTATATTTATTTAGAATCAATAAAAATAAAAACATCCTGACTTTTGTCAGGATTACTAAAGTTGGAGCCTTAATCATATCTAATTTATTGTTATTGATTGAAGAATTCTCCGAAATGCCATAAAATACCACAAGGATCATGAACAAAACATTCTTTTCCCCAGCTCATGGTACGGATCGGAGTTAATCTCACTCTTTCATATTTTTCAAGATTTAATTGCTGGATATTTTCCCAAAACGTCTCAACATTCCCCACTTCTATAAAAATCATAGTATTATCGATCCAGTCTTTTACATAGGCGTCCTGTAAATAAAACCCTATGTCATTCCAGGTGAAGAGGGATAATTTAGGTTCTAAAATAATTTCTTCAAATCCTAAATCTTTGTAAAAGTTACGACTGATTTCAAAGTTTTCTGATCCGATAAACGGACGTATTGATTGGATTTCCTGTTTCATAATTAATAGTATTACATTAAAATAAAAAAGGACAAACTGTAGTATTTAACAAATTTGTCCTCGTTTTTCCTCTGACTGCAGATTATTTTTTATCTACTACAATTCTTTCTTTTCTGTTGACCAGTTCCCAGGCTGTTGCAAAGACAAGCTGCGTTCTTTTTGCCAGTAAGTTGTAATCAATTTTTTCAACATCATCCGTTGGTTTATGGTAATCTTCATGAATTCCATCAAAGAAAAATGCTACCGGAATATTATTTTTAGCAAAATTATAATGATCGGATCTGTAATATAATCTTTGAGGATCATTCGGATCATCGTATTTATAGTTGAGCTCCAGATTATTTGTTGTCTTATTGGCCGCTTCATTAATGACCTTTAATTGTGAGCTTAACATATCTGAACCGATAACATAAACGTATTGCTTTCCTCTGTTTTCAGGGTCATCACGCCCGATCATATCGATATTTAAATCTACCACTGTATTGGCCAAAGGAAACACCGGATTATCCGTGTAATATTCTGAACCAAACAAACCATGTTCTTCTCCGGTCACATGAAGGAATAAAATCGATCTTTTAGGTCCTTTTCCTGCTTTTTTAGCACTTTGAAAAGCCTTTGCAATTTCCATTACGGCTACAGTTCCGCTTCCATCATCATCCGCGCCATTATAAACAACTCCATTTCTCGTTCCTACATGATCATAATGCCCGGAGATCACAACAATTTCTTCCGGTTTTTCACTTCCTTCAATAAAAGCCAGGATATTTTCAGAATCAGGAAGATTTCCTCCTCCTCTTTGTTTCATAAAATCGGCTGGAACCTTCTGATAATATGATCCTAAAGCTTTTGGATAAGAAATGCCTAAGTTTTTATAATAATTTATCATGTATTCACCCGCTTTTTTCTGCCCGGGACTTCCGGTATCTCTTCCCTCCATTTCATCGGAAGCAATTACATATAAGTTTTTCTTTAAATCTTCTGCTTTAATCTCCTTATAAGCAGTCTGAAAGGCTTTATTATATGTTTTAGGGGAAACAACAGATGAACCGGACGTTTCTGTAGAAATTTTAGAAGCTCCGCAACTTGTAAGGAAAACTGCGGCTAGCACCGGAATGATTAACTTTTTCATGTAAAATAATTTTCTTAAAAATAGCAAAATATATTTATTCTTTACTGAAATGTAAAATTTATTATATTTGATTTAAACGGAAACTGAATGGTAGAAATTTACGGATTTAGTCATTACTCTTTTTTTACAGAAATGTCTGAGCTTTCCAGAAAGCACGGAAGTTTCGACCTGTCTTTAGGTTTACCTGATTTTGAAATAGACAGCAGATTACGATACTACCTTAAAGAATCTGCAGACCAAATCAGTCACAGTTACGAATCGCTTGAAGGAAATGCCTTGCTGATTGATAATATTATTAAATTCAACGCTAAAAGAAAGAATAGTATTATTGTAAAAAGAGAAGAAGTAAATATTGTTCCCTGTTCAACTTTTGCTTTATATACTTCTTTGAAATCTATTCTTAATCAGGGGGATGAAGTTATTGTAATACAGCCTTCTTATTATACCTATGCTCCTTCAATTGTTCTTAACGGAGGTGTACCGGTCTATTATGATCTGGAATGTAATTTTACCATTAACTGGGAGAATCTTAAGAGCTGTATTTCAGAAAAAACAAAAGCGATTATCGTAAATTCCCCTCAAAATCCTACCGGAAAAATTTGGACTAAAAATGACTGGGATAAATTGTATGATTTAATCAAAGACCGGGAAATTTATTTAATTTCTGAAGAGATCTATGATATTTACTGTTACGATGGTATTGAGCATTATAGCTCATTTCTTCATCCGGATTTGAAAAAAAGGACCTTTTGTATATTTTCTTTCGGAAAAATGTTTCATTCAACAGGATGGAAAGTCAGTTATTTGCTTGGGGCGGAAGATTTGCTGAAAAACTTCAGAAGTTATCAGCAGTACATTTCTTTTAGTACTAATGCTCCTGCTCAATATGCAGTTGCCAAATATCTTGAGGTATTTGATCCTGAAGAAAACCGAAAAGCAATGGAAAATAAAAGGAATATTTTTAATGATCTTATTCAGTATACACCATTGCAGGTTGAGCAAAAAGCACAAGGAAGCTTCTTTCAGATCATTAATTTCAGAAATATTTCGAAATCGATGACAGATGTGGAGTTCTCAAAATGGCTGACTGTAGAGAAAAAAGTGTCTTGTCTGCCGGTTTCAGCATTTTACAATTCCAAAACGAATTCTGATTATATAAGATTCAGCTTTGCCAAAAAAGATGATTTGATCATTGATGCTTTAGAGCATTTGAGAAAAAATCTTTAAAAATATTCTCAGGATTCTATATAAAAAAGCACTGCAATTGCAGTGCTTAATAATTTTATTATTGTTTAATTATAAAGACAGAACCCTTACATCAATTCTTCTGTTTTTCGCCTTACACTCATCAGTATCGTTAGCTGCACAAACCGGATGCTGAGAACCATATCCTTCCGCTTCCACTCTATCCGCAGCAATTCCCAATTCCAATAATTTCAGTTTTGCAGTTTGGGCTCTTAAATTGGATAGCTTTTGATTACTTTCATCATTTCCTGAATTATCTGTATATCCTCCCAGCTTTATTTTCAAATCCGGATAAGCGGTCATAATTTCAACCAAATTTAATAATTGGGCTTCTGACCCTGCTTTTAAATCACTTGAACCTGTTTCAAAATAAAGGTTTTCGATGGTATACCAATTATTGGGATCTAAAACTTTCTGATCCTTTTGTTTTACGGAATTATACAACTGATATAATTGACTTCCTTCTCCTATAGAAATTTTCTTTCCGCCTTTCAGTTCAATTTCTTTGATATTTCCTGTATCATACACAAAATCACCATTTTCATTTACATAGCCCTTAATTTCTTTTGAAGCTAGTACAACTGTACCATTATGGGTATCGATTGAAGAACCAAGACCTGAAATGCCTGTTAAAGCTTCAATTTTTGCTTTTCGGTTGGCTTCAATTTTATCTTTATGTAACGTGGCTAAAGTTGGGGCAATAACCAGTGAAACGATGGACATTAATTTAATAAGGATATTCATGGATGGTCCTGAAGTATCTTTGAACGGATCTCCTACGGTATCTCCGGTAACCGAAGCTTTATGAGGTTCTGAGCCTTTATAATATGTCTGTCCGTTGATGTCGACTCCTTTTTCAAATGACTTTTTAGCATTATCCCATGCTCCGCCTGCATTATTCTGGAACATTCCCATTAATACCCCACTTACGGTTGCTCCGGCTAAAAAACCGCCTAATACTTCAGGCCCGAAGATAAATCCGATTAATAGGGGCGAAATAATAGCGATTGCTCCCGGAAGCATCATTTTTCTGATGGAAGCATCGGTGGAGATGGCAACACATTTTTCATATTCTGGCTGTGCTTTTCCTTCTAAAATCCCGGGAATTTCACGAAACTGTCTGCGGACTTCTTCCACCATTGCCATTGCAGCCTGTCCTACTGCTGTAATAGCTAAGGAAGAAAATATAAAAGGAATCATACCTCCTATAAACAATCCAGCCAAAACATCGGCTCTGTAAATATCAATCCCATCGATACCAGCAATCCCTACGAAAGCTGCAAATAAAGCTAAAGCAGTCAATGCTGCAGAAGCAATAGCAAACCCTTTTCCTGTTGCTGCCGTGGTATTTCCGACAGCATCTAAAATATCTGTTTTTTCACGGACTTCTTTTGGTAATTCACTCATTTCAGCAATTCCTCCTGCGTTGTCTGCAATAGGACCGAAAGCATCAATGGCCAATTGCATCGCTGTTGTTGCCATCATACCTGCCGCGGCAATAGCAACGCCGTATAATCCTGCACATAGATAAGAGCCATAAATTCCTCCTGCTAAAACAATGATAGGAAGTAAAGTTGATTCCATACCCACTGAAAGCCCGCCGATAATATTGGTGGCATGACCTGTTGAAGATTGTCTGACAATACTTGAAACCGGTCTTTTTCCCATTGCGGTATAATATTCCGTGATGATACTCATTAATGTACCTACAACCAATCCTACCATGATTGCTCCGAAAACACCCATTTTAGTGAATTCCTGACCTCTAAGAACCATTTTCTCAGGTAAGATATAAGTCACCAAAAAATAAGAGGCTATAGCGGTAATAACGATACTTCCCCAGTTTCCCAGGTTGAGTGCATTTTGTACGCTTGAAGTAGACGAACCTTCGTTATCATTAATTCTGACAAATAAAGTTCCTATAATAGAAAATATAATCCCGGTTCCTGCAATCAGCATAGGCAAAAGAATTGGTGCAAAACCTCCGAAAGAATCTTCAGACATGGTTTCTCTTCCTAAAACCATGGTTGCTAAAACCGTAGCAACATAAGATCCGAATAAATCGGCTCCCATTCCTGCAACGTCCCCTACATTGTCGCCTACATTATCTGCAATTGTCGCCGGATTTCGAGGGTCATCTTCCGGGATTCCGGCTTCTACTTTCCCTACCAAATCAGCTCCCACATCAGCAGCTTTAGTGTAAATTCCGCCTCCTACTCTTGCAAAAAGAGCAATGGATTCCGCTCCCAAAGAAAACCCTGTTAAGATCTCGATGGTTCTTTCCATTTCATGGGAATCTACGGGCGCATCTGCTGCAAAAATCTGTTTAATAATTAAAAATAAAGCACCCAGTCCTAAAACGGCCAATCCGGCAACGCCCATTCCCATTACAGAACCTCCTGTAAAAGAAACTTTAAGTGCTTTTGAAAGCGAAGTCCTCGCAGCTTCTGCAGTTCTTACATTGGCTTTCGTTGCGATTTTCATCCCGATAAAGCCTGCAGATGCTGAAAATATAGCTCCAACAACAAAAGCAATCCCGATACTCCAATGAGAGTTGGCATTGCTCATTCCCATCACCGCTAATAGAATAGCTACAATTACTACGAAATAAGTTAAAATCTTGTACTCAGCTTTTAGAAAAGCCATTGCACCGTCAGCGATATGTCCGCTGATAACTTTCATTTTGTCATTTCCGGCATCCTGCTTACTCACCCAATTGCTTTGAATAAAGGTATAGAGCAAAGCGATGATACCAAAAATTGGTACTAACACAAATAAGTCCATAGTTTAATATTTTTTTGGTAATAGAGAATTAAATATAATAAATAATTCCTAAGAATTTTAAGAAAATAATGTTACCGAATGAAAATATTAATCCAGTATCTTGCGGGACCTCAATAAAAAAGGATAAATGAATTTTCATTTATCCTTAAATTTATAATTAAACAAGAGAAATTTTATCCTCCGTATTTATTGGCATAATCCTCCTGAGAAGCTTTAATCACTTTTTTCGCATGATCTGCTCCGTAAACTTCCTGAATTCTGCATTTTGCAGGCTCATCCGGTAAGTTTTTATACGTTAAAAAATAGTGCATTAATCTTTTTACTTCAGCTTCAGGCAATTCAGAAATATCTCTGTAGTGTCCGAAGGCGTGATCTCCAATCATTACAGCAACGATTTTGTCATCCGCTTCTCCTCCGTCAATCATTTTGAATCCACCGATTGGAATAGCCTCCATCAATAAACCTCCTGAATGAATATTGTGAGAACTCAAAACACAGATATCAAGCGGGTCATGATCTCCCATGGTAACATCATCTGCTCCTCTTTCAATCGCTAAATTCATTACAGCTTGGTCACAGTAAGTTCTAGGAACAAAACCGTACAATGCAGGAATAATATTTGAGAATTTTTGAGGCCTGTCAACCTTTAAAAATCCGGTTTCTTTATCTACTTCATATTTAATAGTATCTGAAGGAACGATCTCCACGAAAACATTTACAACATTTGGCGCATCTTCTCCCGCAGAAATCCCATGCCATGGATGTGCTTTAAAATTTGGAATCATTTATTAAAATTTTTATTTTTAGTTAAGCTATTATTAGAATTTCTCTTCTTAAATTTTCAATGGTTATCGAAATGTAGTCTTCATTTTCCATATAATTCATAATGAAAATGGTTTTAAATTCTTCGAGATTAGTATTTCCATTCAATCCGGCATATGTTTTATGAAGCAAATCTATTACAGCACTTTTAGAATCAACAATATTTTGCCATGAATTTTTCGTAATATATAATTGCTGAGAAGAATTATATTCAAATTCTTCGTTGATTGTTTTTTCTGTAAGGAAAATAAACTCATGACTGGCCAAGTCTTTGTTAAACCTCTGAACAAGATTTGAAGGCTTTATTCTCTCCAAAAATAAGGTCATCCTTTCATAAGCCTGAGCTTTATTTTCAGAATTTGATTTTACGGAAAGTAGTTTGATTTCCTGTTCTTTAAGTCTGATATAAGTAAATACAAACTGTCTTAGTAAAACCAAGAAAGGGATTGCAATAATTAATGCAAATGCATAAGGCAGATATCCTGAAAAATTTGTCATAATTTGAGGTAGCAAAATTACTAATATTTTCTGAATTTATCTCTGAAAAACACAGGATTGTGCAGTAAGAACAAAGACATTTTATTTTTATAAAAATTTCTTCAGTATTTTACTCTGAATAAAGCTGTAATCATAAAGCTCTGCGCCAAAACTTTTAAAGAAAATTTCAATTCCCCGGATATTGCTTCCCATAAAATTAAAACTTTTCTCATGAATATAATGACTAAGAATTTTATCTATTAAAAAAGAGGCCCCGTCTTCTTTTTTATAAGCTTCATCATTAATCAAAGCTAATAATGAAAATTCAGTTTTTTCTGAAACTAAAACGGCAATATTTATTAATTGCTGATCCAGATAAGCCGCACAGAGCTTCAGTGAATTATGAGTGTCAAGAAAGTTGAGATAATCTTTAAATTTTTTGATATCACTTCTCTTCGAAAGCCCTTTAAAATTATTTTCAATAAATGAAATATGAGCAGCATTTAGTTCTATTTCATGGTAAATAAGATGTTGTGCACATTTAACTGTAGACTTCCTCCCTTTGAAATATTTTTTCCTTCTTAAAATATCGTAATCGGAAATCGGGATGATATAATTTTTTCTTTTTTCAGTGTCAAAAGAGAATAAGTTATACTGATTGAAAGAATAATATAATATTTTATAATTTTTTTTTAAAGCTTTTAAAAACTGATCATTGATCTCCGGATTATCACTTGATGAGAAAACTCCCAACTGCTGGCAAAAAAGCGGCATAATAACAAGCCTGATTCCCATTTTTTTTACTAATGGAACAGGGAGAACAGCTTCATAATCCTTATAGACCAGAATTTCCCACTTCCCTGAAAGTTCGTCTAGAATTTCTTTTTTTGCATACCAGTTTTTCTGCTCAGAATGCTCTAAACATTGAGTATATTTATCAAAATCGATACTTTCATACTTTAATTTTCTAATCATAGTAATCCTTCGTCTGAAAAACTTAAATATGAATTTTGCGTGATAATTAAATGATCCAGTAACTGAATACTTAACATATTTCCGGCTTCTTTTATTTTTTGTGTGATATCAAGATCGTCTGTACTGGGCTTTAAGTTTCCTGAAGGATGATTATGAGCAATGATTATTCCAGTGGAATAATGATCAAGAGCCGTTCTGAATAAAATTCTTATATCTACGATAGACTGGTTTATTCCTCCTTGTGTCAACTGTGTAAGATGAATAACTTTATTGCTCTGATTCAGAAATATGGCCCAAAATTCTTCAGTTCTCAGATCTGATAAGTGATTTTTTAAAATGAGATATGCATCGTTACTTCCTGAAATTATACGTTTTTCAGGAAGCTGCTGTTCGGCTCGTCGTCTTCCGATTTCCAAAGCGGTTACTATAGAAATAGCTTTAACCTCTCCAATTCCTTTAAATCTCATTAAATCTTTTAAAGAAAGTAAGCTTAGCTGATGCCAGTTATTATTAACAGATGCTAATATTTTTCTGGCTAATTCAACTGCTGTTTCATCTTTATTTCCACTTCCCATAATAATGGCTAATAATTCTGAATCAGAAAGTGAGTTCTTACCTTTTGATAAAAACTTTTCACGTGGTCTGTCGTCTTCAGCAAGAAATTTAATAGACATTTGAGAATTATAAATAAGTTATATATTTAATAAAAAGCGTATAAAATGATGGGCTGCTTCGACTGATCTATATATTTAGCGGTTTTTTCCAGTGCATTCTTTGAAAGCATCGGACAACCAAAACTTAAACAGGCGGGATTCATAGATTCATGATCCGGAATGCAGTAGTAAGAATGGAGAACAATAGCTCTTGCTCTCGCATTACTATTGGTTTCATCTAAACCATCCAGTCGGTAAGCTTTCCCAAATTTTCCAGTATAACTTTCCTTTATTTCGTATTTTCCCAAGGATGACTGATGAGAACCATCTGTATTGCTAAATTGAAGATTTTGTGAGTTTTTAATAACGGAACCGTCACCATGAGCAACAATTGCTTTTTGAAGTATTTTGTTGTTCTTCAGATCATAAACGAAATACCTGTACTTTCCTGAGTGAATTTTGAAATTGATAAAAACAGCTAAATCCTGATTGTACTCCTTATCTTTAATATAGTTCTTAATTTCCAGAATTCTTGATTTTGGCAAGTAATCAATAGAATGATTAGCCTGAGACTCAAATTTTGAACAGGAAATAATAAGAAAAAATAAAATAATAAAGGGTTTCATCATTTGCTGGAAAGTTATTCGATAATCATTCCGTCTTTCATCACTAATTTTCTGTCGGTAATCTCAGCAAGACCGGGATTATGGGTTACAATCACGAAAGTCTGGTTATATTTATCTCTTAAATCAAAAAAAAGACGGTGAAGATCATCTGCATTTTTTGAATCTAAATTCCCTGTAGGCTCATCCGCAAAAATAATTTTCGGGGAATTGATTAAAGCCCTCGCTACAGCTACCCTCTGTGCCTCACCTCCGGATAATTGATTCGGTTTATGATGTAACCTCTGCTCTATTTTCAGATCTTCAAATAAAGCATACGCTTTCTCTATCGCTTCTTTTTCACTGGCGCCTGCAATTTTTGTAGGAAGCAACACATTTTCCAAAGCCGTAAATTCAGGAAGCAATTGGTGAAACTGAAAAACAAAACCAATATTTTGGTTTCTGAATTTAGAAAGCTGTTTATCATTCATATTAATAAAAGACTCCCCTGCAATCGTTATTTCCGTATCAAAACCTTTCGAATTGGTAGGGAGATCCAAAGTTCCTAAAATTTGTAAAAGTGTAGATTTTCCGGCTCCTGATTCTCCAACAATAGAAACAACTTCTCCAACTTTTATATGAATATCAACTCCCTTTAATACTTCTAAATTTCCATATGATTTATGGATATTTCTTGCTTTAATCATGATTCAAAAATAGTAAATTGATTTGAGATATAAGATAATTTTAAAGCGAATTATAATATGATAAATTAATAATTCACACCATTAAATTAAGTGTTTTTGAGATGCTTCGCTTTCGCTCAGCATGACACCGCAATAGGCTAATAGTGGTGGTAATGACTAGAAGATTACTGTCATGCTGAGCTCGTCGAAGCATCTTTATCTAATTTATGATATATAAAAAAACGCTCCTCAATTTGAGAAGCGTTTTTTATTTAAGGCTTTAGAAAACTACAGTAATAAAGTTAATGGACTCTCTAAATATGTTTTTAACGTTTGTAAGAACTGAGCACCTGTAGCACCATCTACCACTCTGTGGTCACAAGCTAATGAAAGCTTCATGATGTTTCCAACTACGATCTGACCGTTTTTCACAACAGGCTTCTCGATAATAGCTCCCACTGAAAGGATAGCCGAGTTTGGCTGGTTGATGATACTTGTGAAAGTTTCAATTCCGAACATACCCAGGTTTGAAATTGAGAATGTGGAACCTTCCATTTCGTTCGCTTTAAGACCTTTAGATTTTGCTCTTGAAGCCATATCTTTCACCGCGGCAGAAATTTGAGTATAGTTCATCTGATCTGTATTTTTAAGTACAGGAACTACCAATCCGTCAGGAATTGCAACTGCTACGCCAATATTGATATTTCCTCTGTGAATGATCTTATCACCTGCCCAGCTTGAATTTACCTGCGGGTGTTTTCTTAAAGCAACAGCTGTTGCCTTAATGATCATATCATTGAAAGAAATTTTAGTGTCTGGTAAAGAGTTGATTTCTTTTCTAGCCTCAATCGCTTTATCCATATTGATTTCTACCATCAGATAGTAGTGAGGAGCAGAGAACTTACTTTCAGAAAGACGCTTTGCAATAACGTTTCTTACTTGTGAATTCGGAGTTTCTGTATCTTCACCTTGTACAAAGCTTAATGCAACCTGTGCGGCAGGACTTGCAGACGGAGCTGAAGCTGCTGGTTTTGCAGACGGCTGATAATTTTCAATATCTTTTTTAACGATTCTTCCGTTTTCGCCTGACCCTTGGATGCTGTTGATGTCAACACCTTTATCCTGAGCCATTTTCTTTGCTAATGGAGAAATTGCAACTCTGTCTGTAGATGAAGAGCTTACAACCGGAGCAGCTTTTTCTTCTGCTTTAGCCTCAGTTTTTTGTTCAGCAGACTTTTCTGGTGATGAAGCCGCAGATTTTGCAGCACCCACTCCTGAAACATCTGTTCCAGCAGGGCCAATAATAGCTAGAACGCTATCAACCGGAGCAGCACCTCCTTCTTCTACACCTTGTTTCAATAATACTCCGTTGAATTCAGATTCAAAATCTTGAACCGCTTTATCTGTTTCGATCTCAGCAAGAAGATCTCCTTCTTTTACTGTATCTCCTACGTTTTTGTGCCATTTAGCCACTTTTCCTTCCGTCATTGTATCAGAAAGACGTGGCATTGTAATCACCTCCACTCCTGCAGGAACTTCAGCGGATGCTTGTTCCAGCGCAGGGGTTTCTGCTTTAGGTTCTTCTTTTTTCTCTTCAGAAGTTGCAGCAGGAGCAGCTCCGCCTGTTAACCCTGAAATATCTTCTCCTTCATTACCGATAATTGCCAAAACAGAATCTACAGTTGCGGCACTGCCTTCCTCTACACCTACATATAGAAGAATACCTTCTACTTCAGATTCGAAATCCTGAACTGCTTTGTCTGTTTCAATTTCGGCTAAAATATCACCTTCCTTTACTTTATCTCCTACTTTTTTATGCCATTTAGCCACTTTTCCTTCCGTCATTGTATCAGAAAGACGTGGCATTGTAATCACTTCTGCCATAATATATATTGATTTGAGATTCGAGATTCGAGATTTGAGATTAGGGAAACTCAAATTCAAATGTCAAATTAATTATTAATTTTAGTTTTCTAATTTATCTAAGAATGGATAATCTTCCTGAGCATAAACATACTCGTAGACTTTTTCTGCATCCGGGTATGGAGAGTTTTCCATGAATTCCACACATTCTTCAACAAAGTCTCTGGATTTATTATCCATAGCTTCCAATTCCTCTTCTGTAGCCCATCCGTTTGATAAAATTCTTTGTTTTACCAATTCAATAGGGTCATCATTTTTGTGAATTGCTACTTCTTCTTTAGATCTGTATGGTTCTGCATCAGACATTGAATGCCCTCTGAACCGGTATGTTCTTGCTTCGATGAAAGTTGGCCCATCTCCTCTTCTTGCTCTTTCAATAGCTTCATAAGCAGCTTCAGCTACTTTTTCAGGATCCATAGCATCTACAGCAAGACAAGGCATTTCGTACCCTAATCCTAGTTTATAGATATCTTCGTGGTTGGCTGTTCTTTTAACAGAAGTACCCATTGCATATTGATTGTTTTCAACAACAAAAATTACAGGTAATTTCCAGTTCATAGCCATGTTAAACGTTTCATGTAATGACCCTTGTCTGGCTGCTCCGTCTCCGAAGAAACAAATGTTTACCGCTTTTCTGTCAAAATATTTATCTGCGAAAGCAATACCTGCTCCCAAAGGAATTTGTCCTCCTACAATACCGTGACCTCCGTAAAATCTGTGCTCTTTGCTGAAAATGTGCATAGATCCACCCATACCTCCTGACGTACCCGTAGCTTTACCACAAAGTTCTGCCATGATTCTTTTAGGATCTACTCCCATTGCCATTGGATGGATGTGACATCTGTAAGCAGTGATCATACTATCTTTAGTTAAATCCATTGCATGCGTAAAACCAGCAGGAATAGCTTCCTGACCGTTATACAAATGTAAAAAACCTCTGATTTTTTGTTTTAGATAAAGAGAACGGCATTTGTCTTCAAACCTTCTCCACATAGTCATATCTTCATACCACTTCAGGTATACCTCTTTAGAAAATTCTTTCATGTGTTGAGCTCTTGCTTATTTATTATGAAATAGTTGAGCAAAATTATAAAAAAAACTTTGTTTTTATTGTATACATACCAATTGTTTTTTTACTTATAATATTATATTTACATTATCAAACTGAAATATGGAAGAAAAACAGCCTTCAATTATCCTTAAAGCATCAAAAATAATCTCAGATTTCTTTAATCCTTTACTTTCTTTATTTATATTCTTTCTATATATGAGCGTAAGAAATTACTCATTGAAAGATTCTTTACATTACTTTTTACCTATACTTTTAATAATTATGATTCCTGTCATTGTTTGGCTGGTCTGGAATGTAAAAACCGGCAGATATACCAACATGGATGTTTCGAACCGGGTACAGAGGAAGACTCTCTATATATTTATTGCGACTTGTATTATTACTTATATTGTTTTTAATTATGTGAAAAACGGCTACCTTGATTTTGTCATGCTGTTTATTCTTATCCTCCTTTTTGCCCTGCAGATCAGTAATTTTTTTATTAAAAGTTCTATGCATACAGCCTTCAATATATTTGTTGCGGCTCTGTTTTTTGCGATCAATCCAGTTGCAGGACTTATATGGCTCGGAATTGCAGCTCTAGTCGGTATTACCCGGGTCATTTTAAAAAGACATAGTCCTAAAGAAGTATTCATGGGAGCTCTTATCGCTTTTATCGTGTCTTTTATTTACCTATATTGCAATATACAATTTCAACATTAAGACTCTACTATGAAAATAAATCATCTTACTGCTGCAGAAGAAAACTTAATGAAGCTCTTCTGGAAGCTGGAATCTTTTTATTTAAAAGATGTTATGGAGCAGCATCCGGAACCCAAACCCCATCAGAATACAGTTTCTACCTACCTTAAAATATTGGTTGAAAAAGGGTATTTATCAACAGAAAAGGAAGGAAGAATTTTTAAATACACTATTCTTGTTCCTTTGGAAGAATATAGGAAATTTTTATTAAGAGAACTTTCCTGTAATTTCTTTAACAATTCAGGAAAAGAAGTTTTAGACTTTTTATTTAATGAGAATCTGATCTCTCAAAATGATCTGAAAGGGTATTTTGATTTGAAAATAGAACTGAAGCCGGCAAAGATAAAGGAACCCAAATTAGAATATGCCGAAGAAATTCTGAATCCTAAAAAAGATAAAAAGAATAAAGAAAAGAAAAAGAAGAAGAAAAAAGATTAATTTTTC
>JBCNMJ010000026.1:0-38250 GCA_039594975.1 Chryseobacterium sp.
CAGGGAGATACAGATCTGACAATTCATAAGGCTTATTGAGCAAGGCACGGATTTCCTGAGGATTCCTGAAACCTTTCAATCCGGCTTCAGGAAGCGGATTAACCGCTATAATTTTTGCTCCGTTTTTCTTTCCTTTAGTTAATGCGGAAAGCATTCTCGGAGAATTGGTTCCCGGATTTTGTCCTATGATCATGATCAGGTCCGCATCGTAAAAATCTTCCAGCTTTACTGTTCCTTTCCCGATTCCTATGCTTCTGGAAAGTGCGTAACCGGAAGTTTCGTGGCACATATTGGAACAGTCCGGAAAATTATTGGTCCCGAATTCACGGGCAAATAGCTGGTAGACCCAGGTCGCTTCATTACTTGTTCTTCCTGATGTATAAAAAATAGCTTCATCAGGCGAATCTAATGCATTTAGTTTTTCTGCAATTTTTTTAAAGGCATCATCCCAGCTTATCGGCTGATAATGTGTTTCTCCCTTCGGTAAATACATGGGTTCTGCCAATCTTCCCAACTGGCTGATTTCAAAATCTGTCAGCTTTGCTAAATCATATACTGAATTTTCTCTGAAAAACTCTGCTCCGATCTTTTTTGAGGTAGCTTCTTCTGCCAGGGCCTTTGCACCGTTTTCACAATACTCACCCAGTCTGGAACGTTCATCATCCGGATCCGGCCATGCACAACTCGGACAATCGAAACCGTCAAACTGATTCATACTGAAAAGGGCTCTTCCTCCGCGAAGAACAGAGGCATTAAGCACCAACTGATCCAATGAATGAATCACTGCAGGAACACCTGCTGCCCAGGCTTTGGGTGGTTTCAGCTTCAGATCCTGAAGTTTATAGGGTGGTTCTGCAGAAGGTAATCTGCTGTCTTCTTCTTTTTTGAATACATCTTTGTTTTCCATGATTTCTACCTTTAAAAAATGAAAAAATTAGCATTTCAGGTTCGGGTTGGGATAATTGTCGCTTTGGTCTTCCAAAGTATTATCGATACAGACAAAGTCTTTTTCAATTAAGAGTTTAATTTTTCCGGTCTGCCCTTCAAAACCTACCCTGTCTGTGGTAATCCACTCATTTATCATTGCTGCAGGCATCTTCAGAACCATTCTGTTCTCAATGAAAGCTGCTGAAAGCTCTGCCTCTTCCGTTCTTTCAATAGCGTAAATAAACGGACGGTCTACAAATTCTGTAAAGCTCGAAATGACACCCTCTTCCCCTAATTTTGCCACTTCGGATTGGGTAAGACGAAATCTGACTGCATTATCTTTAATTCTTATTTTCATAATAGATTTTCAATGTTAAAATGGCTGCCGGAATGGTAAATATTAAACCGGTTATCCCGGAGAAAGCCTAATAGAGTAATATCAAATTCTTTGGCAAGATCCACTGCAAGGCTTGAGGGTGCGCCTATTGCCGCCACAATGGATATTCCTGCCATTGCCGCTTTCTGAATAAGCTCGAAGCTGGCTCTTCCGCTCAGGAGTAGAATTTTATCATTCAAAGGAAGCAGTCCTGTAGATAGTGCATGACCTATGAGTTTGTCCAAAGCATTATGTCTTCCCACATCTTCGCGCAATGCCAGAAGGTTTCCTTCCAGGTCAAAGATACCGGAAGCATGTATACCGCCTGTAGCACTGAAATTATTCTGGAATGACTGTAGTTTTTCGGACAGCTGATACAGCGTTTCCAGGGAAACTTCTGTGTTTTCTTTTGTATGGTTATGGAAAGCGCTTACTGTTCTTATAGATTCTATGGAACCTTTTCCACATACGCCGCAGCTGGAAGTGGTATAAAAATTCCGGTCAGCCTTCATCAGCTCAGGAACAAATCCTTCTATCAGCTCAACAATGATACTATTTTCACTGTTTCTGGAACATTCTGCCTGTGGAGAATATATGCTTTTAATCTGTTCACGACCGGAAATAATTCCTTCTGTGAATAAAAATCCTGCCGCCAGTTCTGCATCATTTCCGGGAGTCCGCATCGTTACAGAAATATTTTTAGACTCTTTTTTACCTTCGGCACCGTAAGAAACCCTAATCTCTAAAGGTTCTTCTACAGAGATATCGTCTGTATAAGGGAAACCGTTGCTTTCCCTGACTTTGATGATTTCTATCTGCTTTACAGATTTATTTGACAACAGATTTGCTTTCATAATGTAATGACTTGCCTAGTAAAGGTACAAAATTTTATTCCTAAAATTATGGGTGTGCTGAAACCCACTCTTCCCCATCTTCAAAAATTTCTTTTTTCCAGATAGGAACGGTCTTTTTTATATTTTCAATTATAAAGCTGCAGGCATCGAAAACCGCATTTCTGTGCCCGTCACTCACCACAATGATCACGGCAGCATCACCCGGAAGCAAAACTCCCGTGCGGTGATGAACGACAATATTCTTCACTGAAAACAAGGAAATAGCTTTATCTGCTATTTTCTGTATTTCCTTCACGGCCATAGACTCATAGCATTCATATTCCAAACGGGTAACAGATTTACCTTTGGTATGATTTCGTACTGTTCCTACAAATGATGCCATTCCTCCGCATGCAGGATCGGAAGCAAGGGCAAAGCAATCCGTAAGATCAAGTATTTGTTCTGTTATTTTTATATCAACCATATCTGTTATCCACCGCTTACCGGAGGGATTATTGCTATTTCGTTAGACACTGTTATGATCTGATCATCCTCTGCATATTCATCGTCAACAGCAATAAAATAGGATTTTAATCTTTTCAGCTCCGGAAAGTCTTTTTCCAGAAGTTCCTTGAGTGCTTTGACGCTTGCCTCTTCATGTATTTCTATTTCTTTTTCCGAAGTTCCGAAAATATCTTTCGTTATTCCGAATGCCAATATTTTAAGTATCATTTTTAAATGTAGCTTATTACCAATATTTTATTAAAACGTTTATTCCGGCTACCAGAACCAGAACAGCTGTCATTCTTTTGATGACCAAAGGATTCCATTTCAGGGACATCCTGGAACCGATCTGTCCGCCAATGAATACGGCAAAACACAAGCTCAGGATTCTGAAATAGTCCATATCTGCAGACAGTTTGGATAACTGGCCAAAGATTCCTGATATTGAATTGACCAATATGAAAACACTTGACGCCGCTGCAATTTTCCGTGGAGTATCCCATTTCATAAGGTTTAACAATGGTGAAAGAAAAATTCCGCCTCCAATGCCTACCAATCCTGATAAAAACCCGATTCCTCCTCCTAAAAAGCTGTTTTTTAAAAGAGATGCTTCGCTGTATTCCTGAAGATTTTCTCCATTTTTTGCTTCTGTCTTTATCCACAGTAACAGTGCAGCCATGATTAAGGTGGCACCTAATATCAGGAAAAAAGTTTCCTGGCTTATTTTCAAAACAGCTCCCAGGTATGCCATGGGAACACTTACAAGGGTAAGCGGCAGTATTTTCTTCCAATCAATCTGCTTATTTCTGATATAAATGAATACGCCTCCTATTACCACAATAACATTACAGATAAGTGCCGTTAACCGTATTTCCTGATAAGGAAGACTGTACATTGCCAGAACAGCAAGGTAACTGGATCCTCCACCAAATCCCACAGAAGAATAAATGAAAGCGATGATTAAAAAAAAGAAAAAGATTTCCCAATGCCCCATATTTTTTGCAGAATTAATTTTCTTACAATAATACTCATTTTTATAGCGCTATGCAGGGGTCTTATGTATAATTTAAACAACAGCAATTTCAATTCTGTTGATTTATTTATGTGAGACTCCTTAGTAAATTTTTACAATTATCTAACAGCCACACAACATAAAACCCACAATCAGAAGATTTTATTCTCCAATTGTGGGCTTTGTGATAAAATTAAATTACTGTCAGAAGTTATTAATTGTTACCTAATTATTTACCAAACAAAATCACACGGCTGCTGTCTTTCTGCAATCACCCGTAGCGAATCTGTAACATACAATCTAAGGAAACAACGTTGTTCTATATAATATATGGTTTTGCCATTTATTTGAACTTCCAGACCATTACCTTTTTGATCAAAATTATAAATGACTATCTGTTGTTTTGGATAAATTTTATTAAAATTAACACGCATATCGACCTGCTCCCCAACGATATGGATCAGTCTATTTCTATCATCTACCTGAAGGGTGCTATAAGGATCGATTCCATATTCGTGTGGATCTAATCTAATAGCATATTTATCATTAACAATTTCATCTCTGAGAGTCGCTATCTGTCCGTCCGGAATGAACATTGTGTCTGGTTCTTCATCCTCTGATTTAAAATTTCGGCTTGCTTTTACAGATCCTTCTACTGTTAATTTATCTGTCTTATTAGCCTCCCTTCCCATCCCAAAGAGCTGTCTTTTGCAATGAAAATTTAAGCCATCAAAATCTCCATAATTGGAACCATAAAAATAGTATTCCTCTTTTTTCGCTGTAACAAGTCTTTGCAGCTGTTTATCTATAATTCCCGACTCGCCTCCGAAATAATCATCTGCGATGAATAGGCCTGATCCTGTATTTACTGTAAATTCTACGTTTAGCTGAATTTGATTAGCAAAATTAGATGACACCCAAGATTGGGTAGCCAAGAATACATAACCTGCAGTAGCATGATATATATAAGGAGCTGCTGTAGATAAGCCTGAACTGAAACCTAATGCATAAGCATTTTCCCAAGCATTAACTTTAGTTGCAGGATTAAAATTAGCCGAAGTCCAGAAATCACTTAAAGGTTTATGATCTCCATATCCTAATAGTACGAAATTATTTGATGAACCTGTTTTTAAGAATCCACCTGCTCGAACATTCTGTTTAAACTCACCAAAGCCTGTTGATGTAACTTGAAATAAACTTTCAAGTGTAGAATAGTTCTTAACAGCAAATCCCGAACTTACTCCAAAACCATCTGTGTCATCTGAAAAATGTCTAATATAATGGGCTGTATCTGATGAACCTTTAAGATAAATAGATTGACCATTAGCTATAGCAAGAGTAGCATAAAATTCTTTTAAAGCGGTTATAGCCTGTACTGTATTTGTAGTAACAAATGACTGTCCATTAATCCAATTCTGAGTAGCTACTGTAGCTATTGGAATACTTACTCTTTTAATACCTCCCGGATCAGCTGCATCAGCTATTTGGTATGCTCTATTTTTTGTAGTTGTCACACCTGCTGATGTAACATCAGTTACTTTTACAGAGAATCCCTGCCAATAAGATAGTCGTGGGAACCAAAAACAAAGTTCACCATTTAGATTTAAAGCAATAATTTCTGTTAAAAGTGGATGCGTAGAGTAACCACTAACATTAATAATAGTATTATTATAAATGTAACCTTGTACTTTACAATCCATTACCATACCTCCACCATACATATTTCCTTTAATCTCTAAAAGAAATGCCGCACCCTGAGCTTGAGAATAATCTATATTAGTAAGTATTCGAGTACCTTGAGTAAAGTCTCTACCCGAATGGAGCCATGCATCATCTTTACCAGACACAGGATAATGACCGCCGTTACCTGTTAAAAAGTGATCGTCATCTGAACCATACTTTACAAATCCTTTAGCTAATAAGTAATTAAAATCAGAATCATCAGTATTTCTAAAATAAAATTGATTCGAATTTCTCAAACTTATAGTTCCTGCATAGCTTCCAGGCTGATGAAACCCTATAGTTGGATAAATAGCAGAACCATTACCTTGTATTTCAAGCGCACCTTCGTCATAACGATTTCCAACTGCACCTTTTATTGATTTTCTCGCTAATATAAGTTGAGGACTATTTAAAGTAACAAAGTTAGCTTGATTATTATAAGCAGCATTCCAGTTTTGTATATCGATATTTGAAAAGTGTCCTGAGTGCCAGAAATCTACATACTTACTATACCTATTACCATCTTGCCAGGGTCCTTGAAATTGCCTTATTCCAAAACCATTTTTATTAAATGCGATTAAGTTTTGTTGTCCTCCCGATCCATCTGTGTAACCACCAAAGTGTAAGAAATCTGCGTAATGTGCTATAGATATATCATTATCCCAAGTAGTAAATCCATATGCTAATTGCATGGGCACTATCTCATCTGGATTTATTTCTCTATTATCCTGATAGTCTCTATAATTACCAGAAGCAAAGCTTGTTCTAGGTACATGTCCTCCTCCTCCTAATAGTAAGTATGAATCATCTGAGCCTCCTTTTATAAACTTGGCAGCATTTACATCTGTCAGTAAAGTACCTGAATAATCCATAAAGTTAAATCCATTAGATCTAAAACTTAATGTAGCAGCATATTGCCCTGGTTGATGAAACCCTATTGATGGGTACACAGTAGAGCCGTCACCTCTTGTTTCAAATGCTGTTAAATTATACGAATTACCAATTGCTCCTGAAAAATATTTTCTTCCAAATATATCTTGATCTGAATATTTATCAATATACTCTTTATTATCTAAAGAACCATCAGCCTTTAAAAAGTGGGCGGCTGTACCGCCCAACACTCTATAGCCTTTAGAAGTATTATAATATGCGTATTTTATATCCATATTAAATATCTTTACTGGTTACTGTTACTGATACAGTATTAGGTAAAGCAGAATCAAATTCAATATCTAATTTATTTGGATCAGTTAATTTTATCCTGCCATCAATTTTGTAAAATGTTACAGTATCATACATTGTCACTTCCACGTTTCTAGTTCCTAAATTGTGCGCTATACTTGCTGTTCCGGAAATAGCAGTCGTGTATGATCTTACAGTATTACTTCCGGCAGTTACTCTACCCTTAGAGTCAACAGTAACTTGATCATAAGTTCCGGCGGTTACTCCTGTTGCAGCCAATGTTAATGCTGAGGTAACGTTTGTCGAACCGTCAAAGGTTGTCGTCCACGAAGCATCACCTGTAGCCGAAATTGTTCGCGGTGTTGTCAGTTTTGCCGCCGATCCTGTTGTATTGATTGCTGCAGTTCCCGTTAACAATGTTGCCGGAACAGCAGTAACAGGAATTGCTACATTTCCGGAACCGTCAATGTTCTGCGCTGTTGCGGTAACTCCGGAAAGTGAAATCGTTCTGACTGCAGCCCATTTGGTAGCGGTAAGAACATTTTTCGCTGCATCTGCCGTATTATCGACGTTACTTAAACCGACATGAGATTTATTTAAAACTACAACACCTGTCAATCCATTTACAGAATCTACAGCGCCAGAGGTGATATAAACGAACGTCGTTCCTGTCCATCGGTAAGTTTTGTTAGTATCAAGAGATACATAGATTTTACCTGTTTCTCCAGCGATAAGGTTGGTATATGCTGCTTCTTTATAAAACTTTCCGTCAGCAGTTTTATAATATCCCTCCAGAACATCATCCACATAAGATGGTAATTGAGATGCCGGAACCTGCCCTGCTCCATCCAATGTAGCAACCCCGTTTGCCGCACCTTTCTGGGACAATGGGATATAATTAGCCAAATCTGTTGATGTAGGCATAGAGCCAAGATTCACCGTTATTCCGTTAGCCGTTTGAGTAATTCCCGTAACCACATTCCCTGTACCTGAAGTAGCTACCGGCAAGGAAAATGAAGTTCCTGTCAATGTTAAACCATTACCTGCACTGTACGTTGTATCCGTAGAAGCTAATGTGATGGTATTCCCGGTTTGACTAATGGTCATATTAGAACCTGCTGCAAGGGTAACATCTCCAGATACCAAGGATCCGGATGCACCTCCTTTCAGACGGGTAATTGTGTCCGGTGTTGTAAAAGATCTGTTTGCTGACAAATCATAAGATGTGCCGTTAATTGTTAATGTACGTGTTTTGGGTACATAATCCAGAGGATTCAAGTTTCCATCATGCCAAAAAGAATTGATTGATCTTGTACCTCCTCCTGCGGTTAAAATATCATTGTCTGTTTTTCCTTCGATTTTGTATCCTACAGAACTTCTGTAATAAGCGTATTTAATGTCCATAATTATATTTTTTTAATTGTTAACTGAATTATATTGGGTGGTACAGAATCAAACATCACTTCAATAGTATTGGTGTCTATTCTTCTCACCTTAAGGGGTGTTGTAAACATGGTAACTGTGTCATAGGCATCGATCACAAAACTTAATGTATCAAGATTATGTTGTATTCTAGAGTCCCCTCTAATTCTCTCTTCATACTTGTTTTTTTCTGAACTGGTAGCATCTTCGATAATTTTAACTTTATCATATACCAAATCATTGAACTGATTTTGATAAATAACTGATCCCCAGTTTGAATAACTTCCAACAAGGCTGATTTTATCATCTGAACTGTTGATAACCGCCTCTTTAAGCAACTCTATCTGTTCCTTATTTTCTTTGATATAGTCTACGATCTCCTGAAGCTCATCTAAAGAAGGATCATCGGACAGGAGTAACCTTTTAATCTTTTCGATCTCAGATACTAAGTCTTTATCCGTATCCTTCAACTTACCAACAAATCCATCTACCTGTATTTTGGTGTACACATTACCCACTTGATCGGAACTATCAATTGTAGCAGCATTGTTAATGCTAAGCTTACTTTTCCAGTTTTCCACATGAGCCGGAGTCAGATTACTGGCATCAAGTAGAGCCAGAAATTCCGAATGAGCCTTTGGATCTTTTAAATGCTCTTTAAATGCTTCTGCACTCGCAAACAATTGAAACATTTCTTCAAAGCCTTCAATATTCTCCATAGGGATTAGGCTATCCTTATGATAAAAAGATGAAAACGTTTCTTTAAACTGTGTCTCTGTTGGAAAATCTCCAGCTTCAAACCAACTGAAAATTATATCTAGTGGTGTACTCATTTGATTATTTGAAAATTAGTTTTGATAAAAAAAATTGATCATGAGAGGTTTAATAAATATTTTGAATCCAATGACTTTCCATATTCTTTAGAATTCAAATTTTATATTTCTTCAGCTTTTATAAAAGTTTTTTGACCTCTCTATTCTGTAGTTGCAGCACCTTTTGTTTTTTGAAATTGAATGGTACTGATTGTAATTTCAATGCTCAAAATTCATTTTTTTTTTGTTCCTGTGAAAGTTTTTTGGGGTCGCCATTCTGTAGTTGCAGTAAGTCTAGAAGCTTCATTTAGTAAATTCCCAGCTTGGTCATTGATGAGAGGCTTAGGCGTTAACATTGCCAATTATTACAGAAGTCATGAGAAAAGTAGAAGTAATTGATTAAAAAAATTTTAAAAACATAAATTTTATTTTCTATATTTGCCCAGCAAAAAAAGAAATGATATTATCTAACTTAAAAAAGGGAAAGAAACAGTACTTACGTCGAACGTCGTGAGTCATTTTCCTTTGGTTAGAACCCAGATACAGGAGCTTGTCATCACGACAAGCTCTTTTTTTTGTTTTTAATAATTAATATTTTTACCTATACTATGAAAGTTTTAAAATTTGGAGGTACTTCGGTTGGAAGTCCGGAAAGGATTGAGCAGTTATTACCTATTATCAGTTCTCAGACAGCAGATAGACATCTGGTTGTGTTATCCGCTGTATCGGGAACTACCAATGATCTGGTAACCTTATCTGCATTATATGCAAAAAAAGACATTCAGGCCGCTTACGCACACATTGACAAGCTTTATGAGCAATATAAAAATTTTGTTCATCAATTATTTAAAACCGAGGAAGGCATACTGGAAGCTACCGGGTTCATTGATAGAATATTCGATTTGTTTTACCAGTTTAAGAATAAAAATTTCACCTCAACAGCAGAACGAATCATTCTGGCTCAAGGTGAGATTATTTCCACTACCCTTTTCCATTTGCATTTAAAAGAAATTGAAGTACCTTCTGTACTGTTACCGGCGCTGGATTTTATGCTGATTGATGAAAATAACGAACCCGATATCGAATATATTCAAGAGCACCTAAGTGCGAAAATCTCAAAATATCCTGATGAAAAGCTGTTTATCACACAAGGTTATATCTGCAAAAATGCTGAGGGAGAAATCGATAATCTTCGCCGTGGAGGTTCTGATTATACCGCTTCATTAATAGGTGCAGCACTTCAGGTTGAAGAGATCCAGATCTGGACAGACATTGACGGATTTCACAATAATGATCCGAGATATGTACCTAATACAAAATCTATTGCCAAGCTTAATTTTGATGAGGCGGCAGAGCTGTCCTATTTTGGAGCCAAAATCCTGCATCCTCAAAGTGTTTTCCCGGCAAGAAAATACAATGTTCCTGTAAGATTACTGGATACAATGAACCCATCAGCACCGGGAACATTAATTTCGGGAAAAATCAGCAATCAGAATCAGATTGTAGCCATCGCTGCTAAAGACGGTATTACAGCGATCCGAATTCAATCTTCCCGAATGCTGATGGCCTATGGATTTTTGAGAAAGGTTTTTGAAGTTTTTGAACGTTTTAAAACCCCTATTGATATGATCACCACTTCTGAAGTAGCCGTTTCACTTACCATTGATGAAACCAGCTCTCTTCCTGAAATTGTAAAAGAACTGGAACTATTTTCATCCGTTGAAATTGACAATGATCAATCGATCATCTGTATTGTCGGAGATTTCAGAAAAAGCAATCACGGATATGCCAGTACTGTTTCAGATGCCGTAAAACATATCCCTATCAGAATGATCTCTTACGGAGGAAGCGAAAATAATATTTCATTGCTGGTTCCTTCCATTCACAAAATTGAAGCATTAAGATCTTTACACAACAGATTATTTTAGCTGATTTGAACTTATTCTTATTTTTATCAAAAATCACTTTACGAGTAGAGTGATTTTTGATATTTATGTTCGATAAAATAGTACGGTAGCCATATAATAAAAGTCGAACATAAATATTCGTAATGTTTAAAAATTCTTTTCTAGCTTTGCCTTAATGAAAAAACTTCCAAACTTTAAAGCACTTATCAATTATTACCCTACTGACAAGGGGGGACTTGTAAGTCCTGTATCTACAGGATTTCGGGCAACATTCCAATTTCCTTTTGAATTGCAACCTTATATTGGTGCCCAGACTTTTGAAGAGGAAGAGCTTATTTTTCCGGGAGACTCTGTTAATGTGGGTGTTACACTGATAAATGCGGAATTATTTCTGGATAAATTATATACCGGAATGGATTTTGAAATTTCTGACAATACCGGTACGATTGGTAACGGGATCATCATTGCTGTTTATCCTTAAAATATTCAGACAGCAAATGTTTCTATGAAAAGTTTGATATTTTTTAACTGCTCATTGAATTATCCTATAATTAATCGTAAGCCATTGGTGCTAAAAAAATAAAAGGTAAATAGCAAATTGCCACTTACCTTTAATATTAAATCTATAATGAATAATGATTACAAAAATCTATTCCAAATAGTCTTTAAAACTTCACGTTTTACACTTGTTCTTTGATATATTTTGCTACTTTTTCTTCAAGATCATCCAGATCAAAAGGTTTTGAAATATAATCATCCGCCAAAGCTTCCGATGCTAAAGCAGCAATATTATTATTTGCTGTCATATAAATCACCGGAATATGTTTAAATTCTTCATTGTTTTTAAGGACTTTGGTAGCTTCCACCCCACCAATCTTCGGAATCCAGTTATCCATTAAAATAACATCCGGCTTACACTCACTTACTTTTTCAAGAATATCGTGTGAAGTCTCCGAAATCTTGACTTCGTAGCCACTTTCTTCAAAGATGATGGTAACTACTTCTAAAATAGCAACATCATCATCAAATATTAAAATTTTCTTATTCTCCATATTTTTAAGTTTAATTCATTTGATAATTATAATTGATTGATATCATTCGCCAAACTATCTGGTCTTATGATGAGATCATAATCAATTTCTTCCATGGCATGCTTGGGCATATAATCAATTTCTGCTGTTTCAGGATCCTGTATCCATACTTTTCCTTTATATTTTTTTATATAGCTCAATCCTTCGGTTCCATCAGCATTTGCTCCTGATAAAAGAATTCCTATCATATTTTTTCCATAAATTTCTGCCGCACTTCTAAAAGTAACATCAATGGAAGGACGGGAATAATTCATTTTTTCCGAACTGTCCAATGACA
Organism: Chryseobacterium sp.; assembly: GCA_039594975.1. Lineage (GTDB taxonomy): Bacteria > Bacteroidota > Bacteroidia > Flavobacteriales > Weeksellaceae > Chryseobacterium. The sequence goes on from JBCNMJ010000026.1 coordinate 12,066, forward strand.
TATATTTCTTGCTTTCAAACAACAAATGGTAGTCTGCAGGAACAATATATATGGTATTATTCTGAATCTCGGTTTTATCCTCAACTTCAACAACCGGTTTTCTTGTAAATTGCTCCAGCAAGGTACGCAAAATATCACCAGATTGTGCTTTGCGATGAACAACCAGTACAATGGGAATATCTAATGTGTCATCAAGATTTTTGATCATTTGGATAATGACCTGTAAACTTCCTGCTGATCCTCCGATAACAATTAACTCTATAGCATCCTGTGATTCCAATCTCTAAATTTATTAATGGTGATTAATTTTTTTCCATATTTTCTGTTCCTCGATCTGATGATAGTCCTTCTCAATGGTAGAAAACCTGAGGGTCTCTTTCGCTCCCAGTGCAAGAAATCCCAAATTTTCCAGGCTGTTATCAAACAGATTGAAAACTCTTTCCTGTAATTCCCTGTCAAAATAAATCAAAACATTCCTGCAAATAATCAGCTGAAAGCTGTTAAAAGAGCTGTCCGAAACTAAATTATGGGTAGATAAAATGAGTTTTTCCTGTAAACTTTTGTCGAATCTCACACTATCATAATTAGCAGTATAATACATAGAAAAATCTTTAACTCCTCCCGAAAGCATATAATTCTCAGAATACTGTTTCATCTGCTGCAATGGGAAAACACCTGCTCTAGCCGTTTCCAAAACAGAGGGATTCAAGTCCGTACCATAAATAAGAGATTTATGATAAAGCCCTGCTTCTTTCAACAAAATGGCTATAGAATAAGCCTCTTCTCCTGTTGAGCAGCCGGCAATCCATATCCTGATCAGCGGATAAGTACCAAGTTGTGGTAATATGTTTTCTCTTAAAGCTTTAAAAAAAAGAGGATCTCTGAACATTTCTGTGACGTTTACAGTGATTTCTTCTACAAAGCGCGTTATATAGTCCGGATCATTCATAATCGTATATCTGAGCTCGGCGAAGCTGGTAAACCTATCCAAAAGACATATCCTGTTCATCCTTCTTTTAAGGGAAGCCCTGCTGTAGCCCGAAAAATCATACCCATACATCTCATAGACATCATGAATAAGGTATTCTACCTCCTGATCTTTTATGATATTCGGTTCCAGCATTTAGATAAGCTTTTCTATTGCAGTTAATAAAAGATCTACATCAATTGGCTTTGAGATATAATCATTCGCCCCCACTTCAATACATTTCTGACGGTCTTCAGGCATTGCCTGTGCGGTCACTGCAATAATGGGAATATCTTTGATTTCTGGAGTATTTCTTATGATTCTGACAGCTTCATAACCATCTATTTCGGGCATCATCATATCCATCAAAATAACAGAAAAATCGTATTCAGACTTCATAATATCCAAAGCTTCCTGTACCATTGTGCAGGTTTCCACAACATAACCACGAGCTTTAAGGGTCAGCTTTAAAGCAAATATATTACGTGGATCATCATCCACTATTAAAATTTTCTTATTCATCAGAATTTTATCTGTTTAACTTTCATACAACCATACGCGCAGCAATGACAAAAGCTGATCAATATCTACGGGTTTGGAAATATAATCTGAGGCTCCTGCATTAAGACATTTTTCACGGTCTCCGATCATGGACTTAGCAGTCACTGCGATAATAGGCAGCTTTTTGAATGCGGGTATTTTTCTGATTTCCATTATGGATTCATAGCCATCCATTTCAGGCATCATCATATCCATCAAAATAACATCTATATCCGGATTGTCACGAAGCTGCTGAAGCGCATGTTTTCCATCCATTGCTACAATAACGTCAACTTTATATTTTTCTAGCGCTTTGGTCAAAGAAAAGATATTTCTTACATCATCATCTGTGATAAGAACTTTTTTCCCGCTTAGTACTTCCGTCAGAGATCCCAGAGCTTTTCCTCTCGTACTCTCAGAGGAGTTGTTTTTCTCTTCTACCAAATGTAAGAATAATCCCACCTCATCCAAGATTCTTTGATAAGAGTGTGCCGTTTTTACCACAATAGAATCAGCATATTGCTTTATTTTCAATTCTTCTTCCTTTGATAAATTGTGCTCTGTAAAAATAATAATCGGAAGATTCTCCAAGCCATCATAACTTTTTATAGATTCTATTACCTGGTATTTATTTCCTTTTAAGCTTCCGATGTCCAGAATAACGCAATCAGCATGATCGGAAGTCAATGCTTTGACACTGTCCTCTACATTATGCTCTACAGAAAGAGAAATATTAAAATTACTCAGATAATAAGATAATGCACTGGCATGTTTAGCATTTTCTTCAACGATGAGAACTTTTTGAGGCCCTTTTTTTAAAGCTTCTTCAATTTTTCTAAATACATCGGTCATTTTATCAAGAGCTACAGGCTTACTGATGAAATCAACCGCACCTTTCATAAGACTTTCTTTTTTAACGTGCAGAACAGACATCATATGCACCGGAATATGTCTGGTTTCTGTATGAGATTTTAGTTCATCCATTACCTTCCATCCATCTTTTACAGGAAGCTGGACATCCAATAAGATGGCATGTGGCTGAAACTTCTGAGCGGCTGAAAGCCCTTGATCTCCTCTTACCACAACAACGCCTTTGTAATCCTGTAAATGGGCATATTTTAATAAAGCTTTCGCAAAATTGATATCATCTTCGATAATCAGAATTACTTTATCTCCATCTTTAATATTTTCTCTGTCATCTTCAACATCTTCCGGAATTTCCAGCTTATTTATCTGAGCTGTGTCTATTCCGGTTTCATCAAGTATATGTTGAATTTCTTCAACATCCTCACGGATAATCTCTACCAAATCATTTTCTGTTTCAACCTGCCTGTTTTCGGGTACAGCATTCACAGGAATAATAAAACTGAATTCACTTCCTTTATTAAGCTCACTCTGCAATGTAAGCTCACCTCCAAGAAGTTTTGCTATTTCGCGGCTTATTGATAATCCTAATCCGGTACCTCCGAATTTTCTTTTTGTAGACCCATCCGCCTGCTGGAATGCTTCAAAGATGATTTTCTGTTTGTCTTTTGCAATCCCTACTCCAGTATCTTTCACAGAGAAAATGATAAACCCAGGTTTTTCAGAATGGTTTCTGATATGTAAATTAATACTTCCCTGGGACGTAAATTTTAAAGCATTGGACAAAAGATTTCTTAATACCTGATCGATACGAAGGCGGTCTCCCTCAATAACCTTTTGAACATCGGGTTCAATCTGAATCTTAAACGGAAGATGTTTTTCCTGAAATACCGGATTGAAAAGACTTTTTAAATCTTTAACCACCTCTTCAATATACACATCTTGATACTCAAGAGTCATCTTACCGGATTCTATCTTGGCCAAATCAAGAATTTCATCAATCAAGGTTAATAAACTTGTTCCTGAGCTCTGAATAACCTTAGCTGATTCTACCTGGTCTTCATTAAGATTTTTTTCCGGATTTTCAGTCATTAATCTTGATAACAGAAGGATCGAATTCAGAGGCGTACGCAATTCATGCGACATATTGGCCAAGAACTCAGACTTATACTTAGTACTTAATGCCAGCTCTTCTACTTTTTTCTGAATTTCATTATTACGTTCTGCAATCAGATGATTTTTCTCTTCCAGCAATCTTGAACGTTCTTCCAGCTCAACATTGGCCTGCATCAGTTCTTCCTGCTGTACTTTTAATTCCTCTTCCGAAGCCTGAAGTTTCTGAGTCTGAGCTTCCAGTTCCGTATTCAGGTTCTCGAGCTCGGAATGTTGAACCATAAGCTCTTCAGACTGCGCCTGGGTTTCTTCCAACAGCTGCTGTTCTTTTTCCCTGCCTCTAGCAGCACTCAGTGCAATTCCGATGTTTACACAACATTCTTCAAAATAGGTAATTCTGTCCTCTTCAAAGTTAGAAGTGGATCCAAGCTCCAACACACCTATTATGTGTCCGTCTGCAAAAATAGGGAGCAATATAATTCCATAGATTTTAATTGTACTGCTGGCAAAAGTTACTACAAAATCATCTTCGTGAAGATTATTATAGACCTTAGTTTTAGCGTTAATAAAAGCTTGGCCAACCATTCCTTCTCCCGGCTCAAAAGTCTTTTTCATATTGGCTTCCAATCCGAATGCTTTATTAAGTTTTAAAACACCTTCATCATACAAATACAAAGAACCATTGATACATTTACCATACTCTATCAATTGCTTTAAAGCTCTACCGGAAACTTCTTTCACGGATTTGTTACCAACAAGAGATTCATTGAGTAAAGCAAGCCCCTTCTGTCTCCAATCACTTTTATTAATTTTTTCAAAGGAATTTTTTAAAGATTCGGTCATGTAATTAAGTGATTCTGCAAGATCGCCAAGATCTCCTCCTGCTTTATCAACAACCTTTTCGGTATAATCACCGTTAGCTACTCTATTGGCAATCCTTTGGATAGCACTTACACGACGAGTCATTTCCTTGTCTTTTTCCTTGAGCATTCTTTCAAGCTTATCTCTTCTGATAAGATCCGCTCTCATTTTAAGATAGAAGAATGTAGTAACTACCACAGCTGCTATAGCAGAAAAAAGAATAAAAAGAACAGTAGTATTGGATGAACGGTTTAAGTCTTTATTTTTAATTTCAAGCTGGCTTTCTTCATACTGTACAAAATCATTGACAATTTTACGGCACTGGTCCATATAATCTTTACCCGTAACTATCTGCTGCTGAGTCATTATATTACCTCTTCGCCTCTGCTCAACCAAATATTTCAGATTATCTGTTACCTGATTAACTGAAACTTTTAAGCTATTAAGCCTTTCCTGCTGGTTTTTATCATCCAGCCCCAAAGATTCTACACGAATCATAGCTTTAGGGTATTCTCTCATCCCACGCTTGTAAGGTTCAAGGAAATCTTCTCTTCCGGTCAGCTGATAGCCACGGTTTCCTGTTTCTGCATCCAGTAAAGATACCAGAACATCTTTCACCGCCGTCATGGCCAACCTGCTTTTAGAAAGATTCTCACGATGATTCATCTGGTTTTGGATACTCCAGTAGGAAGCCATTGAACTGGCTATTAAAATCAAAAGTGAAAGGCCTACTCCAAACTGGAGATTTCGTATAATTTTTTTTGGCATAAAACTAATTTAATGGTAAGGTAAAATAAAAGGTAGAGCCTTCATTTAAAACGCTGGAAACCCCAACAGTTCCATGATGTTGTTTGATAATTTCGGAACAGATGAACAACCCGATTCCCATTCCCTGAAATTGGAGTGAAGATTCTTCCACGCGATAAAACTTTTTAAATACAGCGTCCTGTTTAAAGTCTGGAATTCCGATTCCAAAATCGGTTACACTCACTCTTACTTCCTGTACTTCCTCGTCTACAAAAGTTGTAATAATCACCTGATTGTTATTTGGAGAATACTTTATTGCATTCGTCAGGAAATTGATCAATACCTGTTCTATCCGAATTTCATCCAAAGGAATTAAAATATCCGGCTTCACCCCTTCGCGTTCAATCTTCACGGTTCGTTCCTCATGGGTTTGCAGAATGGTATCAATAGCATTACTGATAACGGTTTCAAGGTTTACCGGCTTTTTATTAATCTTTAATTTTCCGTTTTCAATTTTGGAAACATCCAGCAGATCCGTAATGAGTGCATTCAATTTTTCAATCTGGCCCTGAAGTTTGGTTACAAATCCTGCTTCTGAACTTTCTTTATCAAGCTTCAGCTTCCTTTCCAAGAGCTGTACATAGGCTTTAATGCTGGTTAAAGGAGTTTTTAATTCATGACTTGCAATACTTAAAAATTCATCTTTTTCTTTTTCTATCTTCTTCTGATCATCAATATCCGTAAAAGTTCCGACCCAATTTTTAATCCGGTTTTCATCGTATACCGGGGTCACTCTCAACAAATGATAGCGATACTCAAAAGATGTAATATTTTTGATTCTAACCTCCAGTTCAAGAGCTTTTCCTTTTCTTTTACATCTTTCAAATTCTTCTCTAATATTTGCATCATCAGGATGGCTTTCGGGGAAATTCTGTTCATTTTCAGAATACTGATACCATTTACCATTCACAAAATCAACAATCCCATCTTCATTGAGTGTAAATGCAATCTGAGGAAGAGATTCAAGCATTAAATGGAAATGATCAATCTGAGATTTCATCGTGACCTGCGATTCTCTTCTTCCTTTCACTTCCAGCTCAAGATTCTGCTGTGTTTTTTTCATGGCAATATTCTGCTCCTGAAGATTATAGAAGGTTTTTACCTTAAGTAAAAGTATTTCCGGATCTACAGGCTTGGTCACATAGTCTTTGGCTCCGGAGGCATAACCGCGTGTAATAAATTTTTTATCCTTGTTTACAGCAGACAGAAATATGATGGGAATATCTTTTGTCTTACTATATCCTGATAATGATTCTGCAACTTCAAAACCATCCATGTCCGGCATCTGAACATCTAAAATAATTAAGGCATAGTCGTTTTTTAGAGCTTTACCCAATGCTTCTTCACCGGAACCGGCTGTTTCAACTTTGAAATCCTTGGATTCAAGTAATTTTTGTAGAGAATACAGGTTACTTTGATTGTCATCAACAATTAAAATCATAGAAGTTAGAATGAATTATAAGTTACGCGTAGTTTGGTATTCAAAAATACTTACAATATTTTAAAAAACGGTATTTTTTCAAGGATTATCCTAGGTTTAACATCTATTATTTTCTAGCATTCAAAAAACATTAAAATCTAATTAATTATTTAGACAAAAAGCACTATAAAACATCAGGCAACCCTTAATATTTATTCATTAAATTTACTCTATGGAAAACAAGATTATTGATAAAGTAGCATTGATCAGCATTTCAGATAAAAAAGTTCTTACTGCACTGTCCAAACTGAAATCAAAACTCTATTTACCGGGTGGCAAGAGAGAACCCAATGAGTTTGATACTGAATGCCTGAAAAGAGAAATTATGGAGGAGCTGAACGTTGAAATCAAAGAAGATTCGATACGTTATTTTGATACCTTTGAAGCTCCGGCTGATGGTAAAGATGAAAATATTCTGGTAAGGATGACATGCTATTTTGCAGATTATTCAGGTATACTCCAAGCTTCAAGTGAGATAGAATCTTTTGAATGGATCGATTTTAAAGACCGACATAGAACCTCAGCGGTTGTTGCTCTTATACTGGATCGGTTAAAAAGTCTGGATTTGATCAGCTCTTCTTAAATTTCAAAGCGAATTCCACAAAAGCTTGAACGATTCTTTTTTGATCACAGTGATTGAGATCATATTTTTTATGATAATTCTTACCGAATTTAGAGTTAAAAATTATTGTAAAATTCACATTAGATTATGAGAAAGAATTTTTTTGATCATTTTGCTGATCAGGCTGCATACTTTGCAGGAAGTCCGGGCGCATTCATCGGGGCAAGTCTACTGGTAATTATATGGGCTGTTACAGGGCCGTTTTTCAAATTTTCAGAAGTATGGCAAATGGTGATCAATACCGGGACAACCATTGTAACTTTCCTTATGGTATTTCTGATTCAGAAAGCCCAGAATAAAGATTCAAAAGCAATCCAGATTAAACTGAACGAACTTGTTGCAGCACACGAAAATGCCAATAATCGTATTGTAGATATAGAAGATTTAACGGAGGAAGAGCTGGATCAGATTCACAAATTTTATGAAAACCTGAGGAATTCTCGCAGTAGAAATATCTCCAAAGAAGAAGAATAAAATATATCTTTTGGAAAGTATGATTTGATAAAGTATGTGACTTGAATCATACTTACAGGAAAAGTTTCTTTTTATCTTTAACCACCTTTCATTCATATTTTTTTCTATTATCCCCCTCTTTTTAAGAGGGGGACTTAAACATAAATAAAAGTAAACTCATTACTTATGTAATGAAAGATTTTAATCCAGAGGTTTTCTACCAGTAATGATATTATATAAAACCACAATTATAGCAATTACCAGTAATATGTGTACCAAATATCCAGTACTTATCCCCGGTATTACACCTAACATTCCTAAAAGCCATACAGCAATACAAATGACTGCTACTAACCATAATATACTTCTCATAACTGTCAATTTTTTTAATTATACAATTACTATCTGCATATTTTATGCCTTTTTTTATGCAAAGCTTATTTAATAGAGTTTATGCTGTATGTTTTTCTCAACATTCTTTGGGGGTTTCTTTAAGTATTACTTTTTTTAGGTCTTAAAATCAACCTGATAGAAGGATTATTTGTAATAAAAAGTCTTAACCAATCAAAGGCTAACCGAATTTTATTACGAAAGCCTACCAAAGGAATAATATGAATAAAAAGCCAGGTAAGCCAGGCCGGAAATCCTTTAAAAGAAAATTTAGGAAGGTCTACTACTGCATTGAATTTTGAAATAATTGCCATACTTCCCTTATCATTATACCTAAAAGGAACCAAGATCTTTTCGTCTTCAATTCTCTTCAAATTTTTTCCAAGGTTTTTCCCTTGCTGAATTGCCACTTGTGCCAACTGAGGATGACCTTTAGGATATTTTTCCTCTGTCATTTGCAGACAAAGATCTCCTACAGCATATACATTATCCAATCCCTGAACTTTATTGTATGCGTCTACCAAAATTCTTCTTCCCTTTCCTATACTTTCCTCGGGGAGACCTTTTACTTCCCGTCCGATTACTCCTGAAGTCCAGATTAACGTTTCTGTTTCAATAACCCTTCCGTCTGCCAATATTACTTTTGCATCGGTATAATCTTTAACAGCCACGTTTAAAATAATTTTAACTCCCAATTTTTTCAATTTAGTATAAGCGGCTTCCTGTGCAATCTTACTCATAGGAGACAGCAGAACCGGAAGAGCATCAATAAGATAGATATTGGAAAAACTCCGGTTAATTTCAGGATATTCTCTTTCCGCAATATACTGTCCCATTTCCGCAATCATTCCCGCAAGCTCCACTCCGGTAGGACCACCACCGGCAATTACTATATTCTGCAGCTTTGGAGCTTCTTTAATATTTTTATTCCTTGCCGCTTCCTCAAGGGTCAGCAGAATGTAGTTTCTCAGATACAGCGCTTCATCAATTGTTTTCATGGGCAATGCACATTTCTGAACATTTTCCATTCCAAAGAAATTAGATTCTGTGCCTAATGCCAGAACCAGATAGTCATAATCCAGTTTCCCGTTATCTGTTTCTATAGTTTTTGTTTCCGGAACTACTCTTACCAGACTTCCCATATAAAATTGAACATTTTTATAGTTGGAAAACAGTCTTCTGAACGGATAGCTGATATTAGAGGCTTCAATGAAAGAAGTGGCAACCTGGTAGATAAGCGGCGGAAAAAAATGGTAATTATTCTTATCTACCAATGTTATTATAAATCTATTATCGTTTACCAAAGATTTCACCAGATTGATCCCGGCAAATCCTCCGCCAACAATGACAATGTGTTTTTTCATATGTAATGGATAAAACTGAATAACAAATAGTGTTCATTTAGAAAACAATATACATGAACCTGAGTTCAAAAAATATTGGTATTTTTCATTTCAGCTAAAAATGATTTTCAGCATGGATTGTCTTATGTCTTATTAATAGGTTTCTGCATTTCTCCCATTCTGTGTGCTGCCATACTGTCTGTGGACATATTGGTCATAGCAACGGATAATTTGTTTTTAAATCCTGAAATCACCTTATCATCGCCATTCATAAGGGCATTAAATCCGTCAAGGGCTACCTCTTCAGGGGAAGCAAGATTATCCGGATCTTCCAAAATTTTACTTTCATTCATATCAGCTTTATTAAAGAAATCCGTATCTGTAGGACCCGGCAATAATGCTGTAACTGTAATACCAGAGTCGATCAGTTCTTCTCTAATGGCTTCAGACCACGATAAAACAAATGCTTTTGTTCCATGATATACCGAATGCCACGGTCCCGGAGCTTTACTGGCTACTGAGGCAAGATTAAGGATTTTTCCAGATCCCGTTGGCAACCGGTCTTTTAAAAATAGCTTGGTCAGTATAATGACAGAAACAATATTTAAATTAATAATATCAACCTCCCGATGAATATCCGTTTCCTGAAACTTTCCATAAACGCCCTGACCAGCATCATTAACAAGAATTTCCGGACTAATTCCGTTTAATTTCAGTTCCGAATACAATGAAAAGGCATCATCCTGCAGGAAAAGATTTTTGGCCATTGTGATTACATTGCCTCCAAAACCTTTGAATTCATCTGCTTTTTCTTTTAGTTCATCATGATTACGGGCAACAATTACAAGGTCGTACCCATTTTTTGCAAATAACTTTGCCAATTCATAGCCGATTCCACTGGTTGCCCCTGTAATAAGGGCATATTGATTTTTACGTTCCATATTTTTTATTTTAGTGTGGGTGAATATTTTTTCAAAACTTTAATTCTTCCAGGGATCAAGGACCACTTTGACACAACCGTCTAGCTTTTTATCAAATATTTCATATCCTTTGGCTACCTCATCCAACGATAATCTGTGCGTTATAACATCGTCTAGCTTTACGCGCCCATTTACCACATGATCCATCAACTGGTCGATAATGGTATGAACATTACATTGTCCCGCTTTAATCGTAATTCCTTTATCAAATATCTGTCCCAATTTGAAATTGTCGTAATTAACAGGATACACGCCAAGAACAGAAACAATTCCTCCTCGTCTTACAGCACTCATACAAGCTTCCAATACTTTAATGGAACCTTTTTCAAAGTTTAAAACGGCTTTAGCTCTGTCTATAAAATCTCTGTCGGGTTCAAAGCCTACTGCTTCAATGCAGAGATCTGCTCCTCTTCCGTCAGTCATATCCCGGATCTGCTGAACTACATGATCTGCATCTTCCCATAAAATGGTATCACAGCCTGTTAATGCTTTAATTTTATCTAATCTGTATTGCTGGGTATCAATAACGATTATTTTTTTTGCATTGTGCAGAATAGCACTTTTGGCAGCCATTGAACCAACAGGTCCCGCTCCAAATATTGCCACTGTCTCGCCTCCTTTTAATTCGCCCCACATAATCCCTGTATAGCCTGTAGGAAAAATATCAGTAAGAAATAACACTTGCTCGTCAGTAAGATTTTCCGGTACTTTTCTTGGACCAATATGTGCATATGGTACTCTTACATATTGAGCCTGTCCTCCATCATATCCTCCATACAGATCTGAATACCCAAAAAGAGCACCGCCTTTATCCGTCAGGATTCCACCTTCCGGACCATAGTGTTCAGGATTGCTGCGTTCACAGGCTGTCGGAAGATCATGTTGACAGAAAAAACAAGTCCCACACGAGATGGGAAACGGAACTACTACTCTATCTCCCACTTTGAGATTGGTAATGTGCTGCCCAACTTCTTCCACGATGCCCATAAATTCGTGCCCCATTACCATAGGCCTCGCTTGGGGAATACCTCCGGAATACATGTGAAGATCACTTCCGCAAATAGCCGTTGAAGTAACTTTCAGAATGATATCATGAGATTCTTTAATCATCGGGTCATCTACTGTATCGCATGTAATGACTCCCGGTGAATGGATAACTGCTGCTTTCATATTTTAAATATTTGGTGTGATGCTTATATGTCGCTATATTCTGATATCTATTGTTACCCAAAATTACAACAGGTTGATTTTCTTCACTATGACTGGAGTCATAATTGGATAGATTATCATTATCGGTTTCCTTTTAAAAATTCTGACAATTGAATCCTGAATTTTTAAAACTGATCATTGTGCTTTTTTATCCAATGCCTCATCTCAAAGCTTGCTTTGTATTAATAATTTGGCTTATTTTTTGATAGATGTAACACTAATTTCACTAAAAACCACCTATAAAATATTAAGATATGATTATCAGTGAAGATCTTTTAATAGCTTTCGGCGGCGAATACGAGACCTACCCTGCTCATACCGTTATTTTTAGTGAAGGAAGCCAACCGAAATTTTATTTTCAGATTGTGAATGGTAATGTTGAATTAAACAATTATCATGAAGACGGAAAAGAATTTACCCAAAATATTCTTTCCGACGGTCAAAGTTTTGGAGAATCTCTGCTTTTTAGTGACCTTCCCTATCCTATGAATGCTATAGCTACAACAGAGTGCCGCATTATAAAACTTTCAAAATCAGATTTTCTTAGCTTGGTCAATGAAAATAAAAAAGTTTCTTCTGACATGTTTAAATGTTTATCGGACAGGCTGTATTACAAATATCTGATGCTGTTTAGCATTACTTCTTCAAATCCTGCATATAAAATCAGGGCACTGATGGATTATGTAAAAGGCTATAATTCTGCCATTCCCAAGCGTTCATTTTTAGTTCCTTTTACCCGCCGTCAAATAGCGAACCTTACGGGTCTCAGAATTGAAACGGTAATCCGAACCATTAAGAAAATGGAAAAGGAAAAGATTTTAAAAATAGAAAACAGAAAAATATATTATTAGTAGTATCTACTCTTTTTTAATCCAAACGGAGACCGATGCGGGATTGACATAAAAAACAGCTTTTCCGGTTTCGTCTGTCTTCACCTGTTCTTTTCTTTGTTCTAAAAAATCAATATAGGTGGTATTGGCATACTGTGTTCCTAAGTCAATTTCTTTATATCCATCTTCACTATTGGATAATATGACAACACAACCAGGGTTGTCCGGAGTTCCTCTTCTCACCCATGCAATACAATTAGGATGATCAAAATAGTTAACCTGTTCCCCATAGGCAAAATACTGCCTCGTCTGCAATAGCTTTGGTAAAATTTCTACTTTAGGGATAGCCACATGTATTTCTTCTCCATCTTTCATATCAGTATATTCCGCACCAAAAAGATCCGGATAAAATATGCATGGATATGCCTCTTCTGATAATAAAATAATTGCATAAGCTATTGGCTTGAACCAGTTTTGAACTGAAGACTCCAGAGCCTGTAACTGCTGGGTATCATGATTTTCTACAAAGGAAACTGAAAATACGGGCTTTTTCTCCAGGAAACTCCCTTTCAAAATCTGGCTAAGATCATAATATTTCCCTTCTTTTGAGGCGGTAAAAAAATTATAATGCAAAGGGGCATCGAAACAAGAAACCAGATCATTCATATTATCTGAAAAAAAAGCTATTTTCTCTGCTTCATCTTTCCAAAACTCACCTAATATATAACAATCAGCTTTGAGCTCATTCTTGATATAAGAAACCCAGTCTTGTAAAAAATCTGAAGAAATATGCTTTAAAGCATCTAAACGAAAACCATCTACTCCTGTTGTTTCCAGATACCATTTTATCCAGTTTTTCATTTCCTTTACTACCTCGGGATTACGATATTCTACATCTGCTCCCATCAGATAATCATAATTGCCCATCTGATGACTTACATCATTTGTCCATTCGGTACTATATCCATTATGAATCTTAAAGATCCCTTTTCGCTCTTCTCCATCTTTATTAATAATATCTATACCGCTAAAACACATGTAATTCCATATAAAATCAGAATATTTCCCTTGTCTGGCAGGGAATGTGAATCTGGTATATGCAATTGCCTGAATGGGATCACCAATTATTTCATTCCGGTTTTCACTATTTACTTCGTGTATTATGATCTCTTCTTCTTCATCTCCTCCCATTCTGTGGTTGAGTACAACATCAGCATAGACAGAAATTCCCACTTTTTGTGCTTGTTTAATCGCATTAAGATATTCATCTTTTGTTCCATATTTAGTTGCGATTCCTCCTTTCTGGTCAAATTCACCTAAATCGTACAAATCATAAACATCATACCCTCTTCCTTCTTTTCCTAAGCTACATTTCATTGCTGGAGGCAGCCAAACAGCCGTAAATCCCAAGTCTTTTAAATACTGTACATTTTCTGAAAATTCATTCCACAGTTCACCAGAATGGTACCAATGAAAATATTGCATGATCACTCCGTTCATAAATTTTTTCTATTAAAATTCATAAAATAAATTTCCTACATAAAAAATTAAAAAAAGATGATTCCAATCATATTGCTTACTTTTAATTCATAAAAACAATTCGGTCTGATATGACGCCAGTCATAAAACTGCATTTCTCTCAGTTCCTATCTTTGATCAACACCAAAAAAATATAGTTATGAAATCATTATTCTTAATCATGGTATTTACATGCTGTCTTACTTTTGTCAGCTGTACCAAAGATCCTCAACCCAGAACTACCAACATCGACAGTTTAAATACAGGAGACAGTATGGTTTCGGGTACTGCTCCTATAACGCCTGATTCCGGGGACCAAACGCTTCCTATGGATAGTGCCTCTTACGATGTAGATTCCATTAAAAACAGTAAATAGGAATTCGCCACGTTTTTCTTATTATGAAAACGAAATTGATGCTTTATCTCTCAAAGCATCTATGATTTAGAAACTCTCTGTACCTTCTATACTATTTCGTTATGGCAGAAACCTCATTATTTAGTCAGCCCGGAATTCAGATTACCATTGTCTTACTACTGATCATCATTATTGCTGGTCTGGTTATTGTTGTTCTGAAGTTTTTATCCGTCTATTCCCAGATATTACGAAGAAAAGAATATTCGGAAGTTCAAAAAAAAATAGAAAACCTCAGCCCTGAAGAACTTAATGAATATGAAAGAAGAGAAAAAGAGCTCGATTTTCAGCAGCCTGAAAATCAACTTTCCGGACATATTCCTGCTGCTGATGAAAAAGGAGTCATCCGGAATATTAATTCGGTAGAAGAATTTCGTTTTTTTCCTACTAAAAGGAGAACCTCATCTTTTCTCAATTATGTATCTCCGGAGCTTACCCGGCTTATTCTCTGGTTTCTAGGAACTGCCATATTTTGGCTTCTTATAGGGACCTCTTTCGGATTGTATGCCGGAATAAAATATGTAGCTCCTGATGTTGAGCATACGAGCTGGCTAAGCTTCGGAAGGCTCCGTCCGGCACATACCTCTGGGGATGGGCTTCTCTTGCGATGGTGGGGCTATCCTATTATGTTGTAACGAGGGTCAGCAATATTGAAAATTATAATATTAAACAGGGATATGTTTCATTAATTCTTATGAATACTGCCGTTTTTGCCGGAACAATATCCTTGCTTTCGGGAATTAATAATGGCGGAGGAGAATACCGTGAATATATCTGGCCTATTATGATCACCTTTGGAATAGGAGTAGCTACCTCAACACATAATCTTTTTAAGCCTGTTGCCAAAAGAATTGTTAAAGAAATTTATATTTCAAACTGGTATATTATTTCCGGCTTTATGTTCATTGTGGTCGTTATTTTAGTAGGTTATATTCCTGTATGGCAGAACGGCGTCGGAGAAACCATTACCCAGGGATATTATATGCATCAGGCGATCGGAATGTGGTTTATGATGATCAATCTCGGACTGATGTATTATTTTCTTCCTCAACAGCTTAATAAGCCAATCTACTCTTACAGTCTTGGAGCATTGGCATTCTGGACCCACATTTTGTTCTATACTTTGATTGGAACGCATCATTTTATTTTCAGTGCCATTCCCTGGAGACTGCAGACAACCGCTATTATTGCCAGTATGGGAATGCTGATTCCCGTTGCAGCAGGAACCACCAACTTTCTTCTGACCTTTAACGGAGCGTGGTACCAGTTAAAAACCAGCTATACACTGCCTTTTTATTTCATGGCCATCATCTTTTATTTTACAGGCTCGTTTCAGGGAACTGTAGAAGCTTTCCGGTATACCAATCTTCTGTGGCATTTTACAGATTTTACCGTTTCGCATTCACATCTTACCATGTACGGAATTATCACCTTTATGATCTGGGGATTTTCTTACACGTTAATTCCGAGACTTACAGGAAAAGAACCACCCAAATTATTGGTTGGTGTTCATTTTTGGTTAGCCCTGATCGGATTATTGATGTATGTGATTGCTCTTATGATAGGGGGAACACAGACCGGCCTGATATGGATTAAGAAAAAACCTTTTATAGACGGAGTTATCAATATGTTTCCTTTCTGGCTGTGGAGAGCAATCGGCGGAACATTTATGTGGATTTCCCATCTCATTTTTGCTTACAATTTTTACCGGATGGTAAGAATAAAGGAGAATTTCCGAATTCCCCGAACTCCTGCAGAAATTTTGGCTGCCAAAAGACAGCTTGGAAGTACAGAGTTTAAATCTTAAAAATTACAGTTATGATGCTTCTCAATGACCATAGAATCCTTTTCGGCTCGGCATTAGGCTTGTTCTTATTTCTTACGTTTTATATCGCGATTATTCCCGCTATGGAAAATCAGAAGATCAACCAGCCTTTACCCAGACAGGCAAAAATGCTGACAAAAGATGAGAGAGCCGGAAAAATGGTATATATCGAAAATGGCTGTGTTGCCTGTCATACCCAACAGGTAAGAAGTGTGGAAATGGATAATGTTTTTGGTAAAAGACCGAGTATTCCTGCAGATTTTGCCATTAACAGAAGAACCGATTTCTGGAGAAACACAGCCAACCTCATGGGAACTCAAAGAGCCGGACCCGACCTTACGAATGTAGGAGAGCGACAACCGAGCTCAGAATGGCACCTGATTCATCTTTATCAGCCCAGAGCGGCGGTAGAAGCTTCTATTATGCCTTCCTACGAATTTCTTTTTATCGAAAGAGATTATTTACAGCCAGGAGATGTAGAGGTAAAAGTTCCTGAGAAATTTATAAAAAATAAAAGGAAAAAAATTGTAGCCACTCCAAAAGCCTTATGGCTGGTTGCCTATTTGAAATCATTAAAACAAACTGATTATACGGACAAATCAATGGTACCTGCATTTCTTTATAAACAGCAGAAAAAAGAAGCGGGGGGAAGTCAGGGAGGAGAAAATCTGCCTGATGGCGGAGAACTTTTCACTGCCAATTGTGCATCCTGTCATCAGGCAAACGGTGAAGGTGTTCCCGGAGCATTTCCACCATTAAAAGGAAGCCCTGTAGTTAACGGCGGAGATTTGGAACTGTATGTCACCATCATTATGAAAGGTTACGATCCGAGACCCGAGTTTGCAACCATGCCGCCTGTAGGGACAAATGCCAATTTCACCCCGGAAGACGTTATGGCCATTATGAACCATGAACGGACAAGCTGGGGCAATAATGCCAAAAAAGTGACTGTAGAAGAAGTAAAAGTAATCATGGATAAAATTAAATAATTATGAAATTTTCTGTAAAATACCTCATCACTTGGATCTCGGTCTTTTTTACGATCTATACATTTGCCTGTGATGCATGCAAGCTCAGACAGCCGAAGATAACCCAGGAATATACCCATGGAACAGGCCCTGAAAGCGATTGGGACTGGTTTATCGTAGGTATTGTTGCCCTGATAACAATTTTAGCTTTTTTTTATTCGGTAAAGTATCTGATTAAACCCGGAGAAAAGAATAAAGACCATATCAAATATTCTGTTTTACCCTAAAAAATGAATTATGACTAAAGACAAAAGTAAGGTTTTCCTTTTCATAGATAATGATCCGGCACCTATTGCCGAGCTGGACACTCCTATTGTCTTTGAT
This sequence comes from Chryseobacterium sp., assembly GCA_039594975.1. GTDB lineage: Bacteria > Bacteroidota > Bacteroidia > Flavobacteriales > Weeksellaceae > Chryseobacterium. Next base: position 29,632 of record JBCNMJ010000026.1, read on the forward strand.
CTGGATACTAGAAAACTGACCGACGGAGAACATATTCTAAAGATTATAAGTCATTCTCCCACAGGAAGAGAGGGAATTAGAACCATCCATTTTACAGTAGCCAATGGTCCTGCCATAAGAATAGAAGGGCTAAAAAATAAAGATGTTGTAGACGGCACCCTGTCATTAATGATTAACGCTTACGACAAAGGGAATCAAAAAAGTTTCCTCATCAACGGAAGCGAAACTCCACAAACAATCCCTTTCTGGATATGGATCATTATTATTTTATTTATCGGCTGGGCTCTTTATTACGAAATAACCAGCGCCAACATCCAGTAACTATGATATAATAAACTAACTGCTTATTGTAAAAAATTTTTAAGATCTGTACCGTATGAAAAAGCTCAAAATATTTCCTTTCTTTCAGGCAATCTATTATTTATTTACCTCGATATGGCCTCTTATCCATATGAAAAGCTTTTTGATGGTAACCGGTGAAAAAACAGATTTATGGCTGGTAAAAACAGTAAGTATTTTGCTTCTTCCTTACTGTATGCTTCTATTTTATCTTACGTTTAATGATAAAAAAAACTCAGTTATTATACTAAGCATTATATGCTGTTGTCTGGGACTATTTATTATTGATATTTATTATTATTTCAACGGTGTTATTAATGGAAGTTATCTTATTGATGCCGGATTTCAGCTCCTGTTTGTGGGGTACTGGCTTTATTTTTTATCTATAAGAAAAATTCGGTAATTTTTTCTTTAATCACTTTACCCTTATCGAATATCGAATCTGCATTAGAAATCCAGAAATCCGTTTACTAATGTCTTCCACTGAATCTTTGAAATTCCAATCATTCCGCCTGCAGCAATCAGGAGATTTCTTGCTTTGTCTATAAACTCTGCATCCATATTGGGTGTTTCATTTCTGCCATAAATTCCGGCCTGAATAAAATCTCTTCCTTTAAAGATTCCAAATGTAGAAGTAGCCTCATCCGAATAAAAATGTAAAATATGGCCAGAAGTTTTATCCTGTGGATTTTTCGAAGGTCTGCACGTCATCATGACAAAATCAAGACAAATGCCGTGAGTACGTTCTTCAAACAAATCTGTAATCTCTACCCAGTCGAAACCTTTAGCTTCAACCGTTCCCGGACCCGGAATGTCTATCCTTATGTAATCTCCAATTAATGGATACCGGTCTACCATTTTACCTTCCGAATCGAAAAGTTTAAAATCGGCAAAGCTTTCTCCACAATAGCTTTTCCAGTTATTTATCAACATGAATCTTTCTTTTAATCTATTGAACCCTTCATGTACTTCTTCCGGATTGGAATAATTTTTCTTAGCTTCCGTATCATGAAAGCTCCCTTTCTTCTGAACAGGTACTCCAAATATTTCTTTAGGTTTCATAATTGTAGATTTTAGTTTTCATCGTAGGCCATATCCACCGGTTTAGATTCCGGGGAACCTTTTTCCCGAAGCCATATGGACAAAATCACCAGAGATGCCACGGCTAAAAATTCGCTCTGCCAATTCTGGAAAGATTCGAACCAGAATCTGGATTCTGAAATATACTGCAATGCCGAAACTACAGGTTCATTCTTTGAAATCTGCTCCGTATTATAATCTTTAAGACTTCCATAGAAATGCAGGATAAAACTTATCAAAAACAAAATACCAAAGGCTAATGATAATGAATGTTTATATATTTTAAGCCATATTCCTCCTTTCTTTACGGGCCATGGAGCATTGGGATGAGGCTGGGGTTCTTTATCCACCTCCTCTTCTCCTTCCAAAGGCTTGGATTCGCTGGAGCCTTTCTGTCGCAAAGAGACTGTGAGTAAAACGTACAGCATCATCTGTAGAAACTCACTTTCCCAGTTTTCAAATGTAGCCTGAATAAAATGGCCGCTTTGAAGGTATTGCGTTACATTCAATGCTTGTTCTCCATTTTCTACCAATTCTTTATTTTCTGTTTTCCAACCTGTTAAAAACTGTGCCAGCAGGAATGAAAGCATCAAAAAGAGTAAAACTATACTCAAACTATTACGGTAAAAAAAGCTTTTGGAATTCATTGTTTTACTATTTAGAACAGTTAGATCTTATTCGCGTTCTTCAATATCTATTCTTTGCAGGTCTTTCACTGTAGGTCCTGTAAGCATTTTTCCATTCACATTGAATCTGGAGCCATGGCACGGACAGTCCCAGCTCAGCTCTGCGCCATTCCAGCGGACTTCACAGTGTACATGCGGACAGGTACTTTTCAGTACATGAATTTTTCCTTCTTTTTCTTTATATACTGCAAATGATTCTCCTTCGTGTTTTATCACTTTTGCCTCACCTTCTTTAATTTCTTCCCATGAAGCAATTTTTTCGGCCGTTATTTTATCTTTAATAAAATCGCAGGCAACCTCAGCGGTTTCCTTTACAAATTCTGTAAACCCTGCCATCGGTTTTATTCTTGACGGGCTGAATATTTCTTCATATTTACTTTTCCCATGAACAATAATATCCGTTAAAATTTGTGCAGTTATTGTTCCGAAGACCATTCCGTTTCCTCTAAAACCTGTCGCCGTAAATACTTTTCCTTTACTTCCCGGAAGTTTTCCGATATAGGGAAATCCGTCCACCGGTTCATAATACTGGCTCGACCAGCTGTAGTATACTGTTTCAACATCAAAATACTGCCGGACATAGTTTTCTAATTTTGAAAAGCATTCTCCCGTATTTTCTTCATGGCCGGTTTTGTGATCTTCTCCTCCCGCAATCAGCAGGGTTTTTCCATCTATTTTCTGAGTTCTGTAATAGTGATACGGCTCTGTAAGATCATATCCGAGATGCTGCGAATACTCGTCATAATTTAGGCTAAAAGCCATTGCATAGCTTCTGTAAGGAGCTGTCATGAAATGAAGGATATTGACTCCCGGAGGAATATGGGTAGCATACACAAGATTCTTCGTTTTTATTTCACCTTTTGAAGTCTTCAGAACAATGATTTCCTCCTGTTCCTCATGACTTTCACAAATACAATCTTCCAAAATATGTCCGCCTAGCTGTAAAAAAGCTTCACATAATCCCTTTATATATTTGATGGGATGAAACTGCGCCTGGTTGGGAATAATCACGGCTTCTTTAAAAGGAACCGGAAAAGAAATTTCTTCCGTATACGTCATTTCATGTCCCACTTTATAAGCTCCCGCCACAATATCTTTTAGCTTTTCAGCCTGTCTTTCGTCTAATGCAAAAAGAACGGCCGCTTTTTCTTCAAAATCGCAGTCCAGCCCATATTTCTTAATATTATTTTTAATATGATCCTGTGCATCTTTTCCTACTTCAGCAAATAATTTTGCCTGTTCAAGTCCAAAATCATTGATCGCCTCATCGAAGGTGGTATCAAAAAAGTCATTGATATGTGCCGTTGTTCCTCCGGTGGTACCGAAACCAATATTGGCAGCTTCCAGAAGAATGCAACTTTTGCCGTTTTCCTGCAGTTTTAAAGCCGTAGAAACGCCTGTAATTCCTCCACCAACAATTGCAACATCAAATAACTGTTTATCATCTGCTTCTGAAGAAATTCTTTTAATTTCTTCCTGCCATATACTTTTTCTTACTCCATCTCTGTACATGACTTTTATTTTTTTATTTATCGGATATTCAAAGTGTCATTTTCCGAATTATTTCCGGAAGTCCTCTTTTTTGTATTTTCACTTTCCGTAGTATTTTCTTTGGAATCTTTTTCATCAATATCACATCTGCATGAAGTGAAAGTGCATACACTAACTATTCCTATTATTAAAGCTGCTATTTTCATATTTTATAATTTTGGTGATTTAACCGTTAACAATCAAGCCTCCGTTTGGATGGAGAACCTGTCCTGTAATCTGAGCTGCTCCTTCTGACGCCAGAAATAAAAAGCTTTCCGCCACTTCTTCCGGTGTCGCATTTCTTTCCAAAGGAGGTTTTCTGGGATCTTCTTCTTTTTCATCAAAAGTTTCCTTGGTAAGCGGCGTTGCCACAGGTCCGGGTGCAACGGCATTTACTCTTATTCCTTTTGGTTTTGCCTGTAATGCCAGAGACCGGGTAAAAGAAACAATAGCTCCTTTTGTTGCTGCATAATCCAATAATTCAGCATGTCCCTGGTAAGCTACCGCCGAAGTTGTATTGATAATGCTGTCTCCTTCTTTTAAATGCGGAAATACTACTTTGGACAGTAAGATCATCCCGATGATATTAGTATCAAATGTTTTCCGGATATTTTTTTCTTCCAGATCCTGAATATGCTCTGCCGGAAACTGAGTCCCTGCATTGTTGATCAGAATATTAATTTTACCCCATTCAGAAATTAGTTTGCGGACTGTCTCTTCACAAAATTCATAATCATTGATATCTCCTGAAAATATCCTGCATTTTCTTCCTATTGATTCAATTTCTGCTTTTACTTTTTCAGCATCTTTATCGTCTTCATGATAAATAATGGCCACATCGGCTCCTTCCTTTGCCAAAAGTAATGCTACCGCTTTTCCGATTCCACTATCAGCTCCTGTAATAAGAACCGATTTGTTAGCTAGCTTTAATTCTTTCATTTCCATTTATTTTCAATTGTAATCTTGATTGTACATCCCTAGTTTTACTGACTTCTGTTTTAAAGCACCCCAAAATAAATTCAGTGTAATATAATTGGGCATTCAGGGCTTGAGTTTTGGGGTGCAGTTCCAGTTTTCCGGTATGGATGATTTCTCCTTTATAAGAAAATGAAAAGAAAGCGAATATTTTGTAGGATGAATTTCTGATAGGCGTACAATAGCCTGTTGTGGCAATCGACCAATCGGTTTCGTAGAGTTTTGCAACATTAAGGGCCATTGTTTCTGCAATATTTTCCGAAACACAGTCGCATTTCTCCGCTTCTTCCTGATCTACATTCAGTAAGTTTACCTTCATGGGTAAAGTATAGGCTGTCATTCCTCCTTTATAAATTAATGATGCATTAGGTATCTGAGAAAGAGCCAACTGTAAACATCCCGAGGTTACACTTTCGGCAACCGAAATTGTTTCATCTGCAGTCATTAGTGACTGACCGATATATTCCAGAATTTTTTTATGAAATTCCATCGCGTTCTATTTTTATGTGATTGATTATTTGTATATTAAGAGTTCCTTTCCTGCTCCAGCTCCCAAACTCTGTGCTTAGCAATTGCATTGATGAACTTTTCTGCACCATTCTTATCTTCCCAGGTGATGATTGCAGGGTCTTCATGTGCTCTGGCTCCCACATTACTGTTCATGTACAATGGCTGGGTTCCTTCATCAAAGTAAATTGCCTTACAATGTTTATATGCCTCGTTGATGAAATGCAGGACCAGATGCTTGTTTTCGGGAATTAATAATTCTTTGACGGCGTCTTCTCCTCCCGCTATATATAAAGCATCAAAACAAACACTTGCTGTACTTGTCAACGAATGTTTGGCAATCAGAGTAGATCCGTCACTGGTTCTTAAAGGGGCCAAATTAGGGGCGATTAGTTCCACCGTTGCTCCTTTTTCTTCCAACTTTGTTTTTACATTATCACTTACTCCCGCATCTACACCACCTGCAACGATGAACCCAATTTTTCTGCCTTTGATCGTATTTTTAATAGTGTTCTGCATGCTCAAAGCTTCGGAAATTTTTACTTCAGGCTCTTTCTCTTCACTCTGCAGATCGATTGGATTGGCATCCGCCGGAAGACTCTGATTCGGAAAGTCCAGTTCTTTTACCTCAACTCCTATTTTTTCTGCTACCCGCCAAGCCAAAAATTTATCGATATAGACTAATTGCCCCACCAATCTTTCTCTGATTTCCGGGATCGTTACTTTTGACAATTCAAAAATCAGTGCATTCTGAAGATGGAATTTTTCCGGAGTAGACTGACTGTTGTAGAACAATTTAGCCTGAGAATAATGATCTACAAAGCTTTTACTTCTCTCCCGAACTTTTTTCCCGGAAACCCTTTCTTCCTGGGAAGTGAAGCCCCCTTCTTTCATCATAGCCTGAAACGGACAACCTCCTCCTATAGAATTAGGTTCGTAGCTCACCTTTCCTTTTACAATCTGCTGTCTCATGTGCCCATCTCTTTGGTTATTATGAACCGTATTAATTGATCTGTTAATAGGTATTTCATGGAAATTGGGCGATCCCAATCTTGACAATTGAGTATCTGTATAAGAAAATAATCTTCCCTGCAGCAAAGGATCGTTGGTAAAATCAATCCCGGGAACAAGATGTCCCGGATGGAATGCTACCTGTTCTGTTTCTGTAAAAAAATTATCCGGATTTTTATTTAAGGTTAATGTCCCCACAAGCTCTACAGGAACAACTTCTTCGGGTACAATTTTCGTAGGATCCAGCAGGTCGAAGTCGAATTTATGTTCATCTTCCTCAGGAATCAACTGTACGCCGAAATCCCATTCAGGAAATATTCCTTTTTCGATAGATTCCCAAAGATCACGCTTATGAAAATCAGGATCTACCCCCGAAATCCTTTGGGCTTCATCCCAAGCTACGGAATGTACTCCCAGTTTCGGTTTAAAATGAAATTTAACGAAATGTACTTTACCTTCTTCATTAATAAACTTAAATGAGTGAACTCCAAAGCCCTCCATTCTGCTGAAGCTTCTCGGAATTGCCCTGTCACTCATCAACCACATGATCATATGCATACTTTCGGGCATTAATGAGATAAAATCCCAAAATGTATCGTGTGCAGAGGCAGCTTGAGGAATTTCATTGTCTGGTTCAGGTTTTACAGCATGTACAAGATCAGGAAATTTGATGGCATCCTGAATAAAAAATACAGGCATATTATTCGCAACCAGATCATAATTCCCTTCTTCTGTATAGAATTTTACGGCAAAACCACGTACATCTCTTGCCAAATCTGTACTTCCTCTGCTTCCCGCCACTGTTGAAAATCTTACAAAAACAGGCGTTTCTTTTCCTTCTTCAGTTAAAAATTTAGCTTTTGTATATTGAGCAAGGCTTTTATTCAGTTTGAAAACACCGTGCGCTCCGGAACCTCTGGCATGAACCACTCTTTCCGGAATTCTTTCGTGGTCAAAGTGTGTTATTTTTTCTCTCAGGATAAAATCTTCCAGCAAAGTAGGCCCTCTGTCACCAGCTTTTAAAGAATCCTGATTGTTATTGATCCTGAGTCCCTGATTGGTAGTCAGTTTTTCATTTTCATTCAGGGTAGTGTGTACTTTTAGCTGATCTGTTTTTTCGTTGATGTTCTTATTGTCTTTCATATCTATTATTTTTGAGTTTGATGTTTCTAATTAAGGCTTTGTTTGCAAGTCACATTTTTCAATATTGTTTTTTTCTAAAGTGTCCAATAATCTGCTTAGGCATTCTTCTTCTTTTAATACTTTATTATAGGCGGTCTTTGCGTAAAGAATAAAGGAAGAGCCTTTAGCCGAAGTTTCTTCAATATCATTTATTATTGTATCACGGTTATTATCTTTTATGTGAAATAAATATTCCTCTATATATGTATCTATCAGCTTCCTAAGAACCTCAGATCCTGTATTTCTTTTTATTTTTTCCAAAGATCTTATCAGAAAAGCCGCTCCGTAAGAGCCCACCTCTTCGGGATAAACAATTTCATTTTCTGAATAGTTGTTTTTATAATGCAACACAGTAGATTTCAATAGATCATTTTCTCTCATCTTTATATTTATCGGTTTTCAGATATATGTATAAATTTTTCAAAATAATGCATATCTTCATTGTCTTTAAAAGACATATAAAACATGGTTTTTATCGGTTCTTTTTTCCCTATATTTCCCAAAGAATCAAACTGAGCAATAAGCGCCTGAACGTTTTCAGGATCGGCATCTTCTTCAATTACAAATACTAAAAAAATATTATGATCGATTTCTTTTGCATATATTGAAGCTCCCCCATTGAACAGCTCTCCGTTGTTGGGAATTTTTATAAAGCATTGCTGCTTTAACGTCTTTAAAATTTTCTTAGAATTCATAATTGTCAACGTTAAAAAGCCATATAGATCGCCTCTATATGGCTTTACTATACTTAATGGAATATTAATTTTCCTGTTCTGCGTCAAAATTGATAAATGTCTCTGCAATCTCTGTAAGATCTTCATCGGTCTCTTCTTCTTCCTGAAGTGTTTTTTCCAGAAGATCTGCAGCTTTATCATGTCCCATTGTAATAGCCAGCTGAGCTAATCCTCCATAGGTAGCTATTTCATAATGCTCCACTTTTTGTGCTGCAATAATGAGTGCTGCATCTCTTGTCATAGAACCTTCTTCGGTAGATTTTATAACTTCTTCTCCTTCTTTGATGATCCCTTTAATCGCTTCACATTCTTTTTTCTCAGGTTTTTCATCTATCAGTTTAAAAACCTTTTCTAATCTGCTGATGTGTTTTTTGGTCTGCAGCTGATGATCTTCAAATGCATCTTTTAGCTCTTCGGTTGTCGCCGCTTCCTGCATTTTTTCAAGAGCATCAACAATTGCATTTTCTGCATAATAAATATCCTTAAGTGCGGATACAAAAAACTTATGAAGCGGAGCATTTTTCATCTCTTTTGCATCTACAGATGCATTATCTACCTTCATATTTTTTTTCTCT
>JBCNMJ010000027.1:0-37785 GCA_039594975.1 Chryseobacterium sp.
TTTTATTTTATATTAAGCTATAGAATTAACTATTATTTTTTAACAATAACTTTTGAAGCCACATCAATGCCAATGCCTTTTACTTTTACAATATACGTTCCGGATGTTAATCTATCTGTTGAAATTGATTTTTTAGCTTCCGGTGAAATTTTATCTTCTGAAGAAACTAATTTTCCTGACATATCATAGATTTCTACGCTTACTTTTCCAAGAGTGTTACTTGGGAAGTCAATAAAGAATTCATTTTTAGCCGGATTCGGATAGATTGAAATCGTATTTGCCTTAACAGATTTAACTTCATCAGTTTCCAATACACATTCTGTCGGTACCGTGAAATCTTGTACTTGATCATTAATATTCGTTTTAGATCCTGCAGAAGCATTCACCCCTAAACCTCTTTTGGCAAAAGTTCTCCAAATCATACATTTATCAGCGCCTCCCGTCGTAGCCATTTCAGCAGCTAATATTGCATCTCAACCATTAACAAATGTAGGATTACAAACCTGAAGCTTTAATGTATCTGGTCTACAAATCCTATAAATCCTCAATTTTCGGGATCAAAAATAAAAAAAGCCACTCAAATGAGTGGCTTAATATTTCAAATGTGATGAAGATTATTTACCTTCTTCCATTTTTCTTTTCAATTCTGCTAAAGCATCAATATCTCCAAGAGTTGATCTTTCTTCGTTATTTGAAGAAGAAGTTACATTTCTAGAAGCAGATTCTTTTACATTTTTCTTCTCTTCATCTCTGAAGATACCTGTATGAGAAACTACTACTCTCTTGAATTCTTTGTTGAACTCGATTACTTTGAATTGAGCCTCTTCACCTTTCTTAATTTTAGATCCATCTTCTTTCTCTAATAATCTTGATGGGCAGAATGCTTCAACCTCAGCATCTTCGAATTGTACAGAAGCTCCTTTATCGTGAACTTCTACAGCTTTACCAGCGTGGATAGTTCCTTCAGCATATTTAGTTTCGAAAGCATCCCATGGGTTTTCAGTCAATTGCTTGTGACCTAGAGATAATCTTCTAGCTTGGATATCTAGCTCAAGAACTACAACATCTAATTTATCACCTACTGCACAGAACTCAGATGGGTGCTTGATTTTCTTAGTCCAAGAAAGATCAGAGATGTAGATTAATCCGTCGATACCTTCTTCTAACTCTACGAATACACCAAAGTTAGTGAAGTTTCTTACAGTTCCTACATGCTTAGATCCTACCGGATACTTAGCTTCGATATTTTCCCATGGATCTTTAGACAATTGTTTGATACCAAGAGAAATTTTTCTTTCTTCTCTGTCTAAAGTAAGTACTTCAGCTTCTACTTCATCACCTACTTTTACAAAGTCACCTGCAGATCTCAAGTGAGTAGACCAAGACATTTCAGAAACGTGGATCAATCCTTCTACACCTGGAGCTATTTCTACGAATGCACCATAGTCAGCAAGAACTACTACTTTTCCTTTTACTTTATCACCTACTTTCAAGTCAGCAGAAAGAGCATCCCAAGGATGAGCTTCTAATTGCTTCATACCCAATTGGATTCTTGTTTTCTCATCATCAAAGTCAAGGATAACAACTTTTACAGTTTGCCCGTCCTCAAGGATTTCAGATGGGTGGTTCACTCTAGACCAAGAAAGGTCTGTAATGTGGATCAATCCATCAACACCTCCAAGGTCGATGAATACACCGTAAGAAGTAATATTCTTAACAGTACCTTCAAGAACTTGTCCTTTTTCTAACTGAGCGATGATTTCTTTTTTCTGACCTTCGATATCTGCTTCGATCAATGCTTTGTGAGATACTACTACATTTTTGAACTCAGGGTTGATTTTCACAACTTTGAACTCCATAGTTTTACCTACGAACTGATCGTAATCTTTAATTGGCTTAACGTCAATTTGAGAACCAGGTAAGAATGCTTCGATTCCGTGTACGTCAACGATCATACCTCCTTTAGTTCTAGATTTCACAAAACCGTTAACGATTTCTCCAGTTTCGTGAAGCTCATTTACTTTATCCCAAGCTTTAAGCGTTCTAGCTTTTCTGTGAGATAATTGTAACTGACCTGTTTTGTCTTCTCTTCTGTCAACCATTACTTCAACTTCGTCTCCTACTTTAAGACCTTGGTTGTAACGGAATTCGTTAAGAGAAATAACACCTTCAGATTTGAAGTTGATGTCTACGATAGCTTCTTTGTCAGTTAATCTTACAACTTTTCCAACTAAAACGTCATTATCATCTAGGTTGTTCAAAGATCCGTTGTAGATTTCTTCTAAATCGCTTTTTTCTTTTCTCGCATCTGCATCAAGACCTGATTCGAAAGAATCCCAATCAAATTGTTCTGGTGCTACGTTTTGGTTTAATAAAACCTCTGCTGAATTTGTCTCTTTTGACATTTTCTAATAAAATTTGTATTCCTTCTTTTTTAACGGTTTGATAAATGCGGATTAAAAAATACGGAAGTAATTAATTTTGAGTTATTTACTTTTCAAACCTTTTCGCCACAAAAGTGGGTGCAAATATACAAAATTTATTTGGGATAAACAACATTCGTCATCACCTTCAATTTTATTATAATAAATTTAAAATCAGCCATATAAAAAAACGAGCCCAAAAGAAATTTGGACTCGTCTTGAAAGAATATATAAAGTAAAGTGAAAGAAAAATTAAAAATTATACCGAAGACCTAGCTGCGCCTGAAATCTAGAGGCAAACTGATCGATCGTATAAGGTAACCCGGGAGTAGTAAAATTATAGGTAGGGTCTCCTGCTCCAGGTTGTCCCGCAGCTACATTTCCTACTTTAGTCAGTCCTACACTTGCTGTTGAATTGAATGTATTCGGAACAAAATACACTTTTCCCCAGTTCTTGTTCAATAGATTAGTAAGATTGATGATACTTAATGAAATCTGGATTGTATTTTTAGATTTTTCGCTTAGTCTGATTTCATCCATAATTCTGAAATCCGCCTGAATATTCCATGGAGTAAAATCTCCGTTTCTTTCCGTAAATGTTCCTCTTCTGCTGCTCAGATATTTGTTGCCGTTGATAAAGTTCTCATAATCTGAAATCTGCTGCTGTGCCGTTACAAGAACATTACCTGCTCCGTCTTTTATCGGAACTATATATTTTGCTGCTTCAGCTGCATCTTTAAAGATATAAGCAAGACCTGCTGCCTGTCCTGTATTGGCAATCGTGCTGTTTACAAATCCCCATGAAAAAGGATTCCCTGATTGTGCATTGAAATAAACATTCGCAGATAATCTGTTGGATTCAGAAAGATTCAATCCATATCCAAGATTCGCTACTACCCTGTTTTTAATGGCAAAGTTTGAAGTCGTCAGTTTCGGATCGTTTGGAGTCAAAGACTGGTTCATCTGCCAGTTACTTTCCATAGAGTTTCGGATTCCGTTTGTAATATCTTTTGCATCACCATAAGTATAGGCTACAAAGAAATTAAACCCAAAATTATAAGACTTGGAAAGTTGAGCCGTCACATTATATCTGTAGCCTTCTTTTGTATTGGAAAGCATATAAGCATTTGAAAAGCCGCTGTTGATATTAGTCGTATATATCGGCATTTGATGATTCACATCATAACTGTAATAGTTTACATTATCTGTTTTATTGACCTGCTGGAACTTAAGATCATATAATACTTTTGTATAAATCCCTTCTAAAGTAAATTTATATCCGGAAAGTGTATAATCCAGTGCCAACGAACTTCTCCATACTCTTGGCATTTTAAAATTGTTGTCAATAAGATCGACCTGAACTTTAGAAGAATTTTGCCATTTCGGGAAATTTCCACTTATCAAAGGATCTCCATTAGCTGCAAGCTGTGCTGCTGAAGGCGGATTATAATCATAACTTCCGAAACCTACTCCGTCATTATAATAAGCATAGCCTAACCATGCAAAAGGAATTCTTCCCACAAAAATTCCGGATCCTCCTCTTAATACTACAGATCTGTCTTCCGTAAGATCTAAATTAAATCCTAATCTTGGAGATATGGTAGGTTTATTAAGATAATCATTGGTAAGTTGGCTCAAAGGAGTGTAGGTATAAGTATTTCCGTAATAAGCATCTTGAGCAGAATTCTTTACTGCCGGACTTAAAAGCGGCTTGTTTGGCAAATCGGTGTAGTCCACTCTTACTCCAGGAGTTACTCTCAACCTTCTCCAGTTGATCTCATCCTGAAAATACATCGAAAGTAGATTTACTTTGTAGTGCGCATAAGGACTATCAAATAAATCATTTCTTCCCTGTCCGCTGAGAGAATACGTTCCTCTTATTCTTGCCGGATTTGAATTTAGGAAATCATTTAAGCTTTTATAAGAAATTCTACCATTAAGAGCGTTTACAAAACCATAATCGATATTGTACAGCTCATTATGGGTCCCTAATAAAAATGTGTGATGTCCTCTTTTATAAGTTAAATTATCCGTAATTTCAAAGGTCTTCTGCTTCATGTTAAAGACTGTAGCCTCTCTGTCGTTTCCTAATAGAATCGTTCCTCCGTTATAAGCGATTTCAACCTGAGGGAACATTGCGTTTGAAGATGTCGGATCCCTGTAATCATGAATCGAAGAATATCCTAAAACTAAATTATTATTCCATTTGTCATTAAAACGGCTCTTTAATTCCAATGTAGTAGTAGAAGCTGTATTCTTCTGCACAAAATCCATGCTTGAAAAACGGAAATTAGCTCCGTCCCTTTCAAGATTGGATGCTTGAGAAAATACCGTATTGTTTTTAATCGATAAAGTGTGTTTATCATTAATTTTCCAATCTAACTTATTGAAGAGCTTAGAACTTTCAGAGAAGTTATTGTAATCGTTAAAACTGCCTACATTGAAATTATATTTATTTTTTACAAAATCAGCGATCTGTTGAGCAACTGCATCATTAATTAATGCATTAGACTGATTGGCATTATAGAAAACAGGGTCGGTTCTTTTAGTATATTCTATATTAGAAAATAAGAATACTTTATCTCTTACAACAGGTAATCCCACTCTTCCTCCGTAAATAAAATCTTCAAAAGAGCTTGGCATTTTAGAATTGTCTCCTACACGGTTATTCCCTGTAATGGAAGCATTGCGTCCATACATATATAAAGATCCCTCAACATTATTACTTCCGCTTCTCGTTACTGCATTGATGCTTCCTCCAAGGAAATTTCCAAGCTTTACATCATAGGGAGCAATATACACCTGAATATCCTGGATTGCATCCAAACTAATTGAATTGGAACGCGTGCTGCTTCCCGGCATTCCCGAGGTTCCTGTCTGACCTCCCAGAGAAGGACTGAAACCAATCGCATCATTATTGATAGAACCATCGATAGTTACGTTATTATAACGGAAATTGGTTCCGTTAAAAGAATTATTGGCACTTTGAGGAATGAGTTTCGTTACATCCTGAATTCCTCTGTTGATATTAGGAAGACCTAAAATCTGTGCCTGAGTAATTCCCACTCCAAATTTAGTGTTTGATTTCTTTGAAGTCAGCTTTACTTCATCAATCACTTTTTCCTTATCTTTTACCTCAACTACCGGCAGATCATTATTCCCTAATGATAGCTGGACATTATTATTCGAATAAACAACATGCGATCCGTCGGAGATTTCAATGGTATAAGGACCTCCCGGCTGTAAATTTTCAAGACTGAATTGTCCTTTGCTGTTACTTTTTGTTTCAAATGTACTGTTGGTGGGAACATGTATTACCTTTACAGTCATTTCAGAGGTTGTCCCTTTTAGCCTGCCGAATATTTTAGAGCTTGTTTCCTGTGAGAAAGCCAGACTAAAAGATAAAAATGCAATAGCACAGATTATTCTTTTCATTTTTTTATACTTCAAATTTTCAGGACAAATTTATCTTCAATAGCTTTCCAGGGTATTAACATACAGATAACATTACATAACAAAATATTTAACATTTTCTTAAAAAAAAATTAAAGACAATCTGCAAAAAGAAGAATTGACAACTCGAAAAAAGCTTCCCCAACGGTATTCTTGGAAAATAAAAAGAAATAACTTCATTAATATAATGTTAACCAAATATTATAGGATCATATACGACTACCACAACTGATAATTTCTACTAATTTTTAAATCCTTTACCTTTGCAAAATGGAATTAGAATCTATTTACAAAAAACTGCAGATTCAGGAGATGAATCAAATGCAGAAATCTACCTATAAAGCTACAGAAAATCAACAGGACGTTATACTGCTCTCTCCCACCGGTTCAGGAAAAACACTGGCATTTTTATTTCCTGTTCTTCGAAACTTAAAGAAAAACATTTCCGGAATTCAGACTTTGATTCTGGTTCCCGCAAGAGAACTGGCATTACAAATTGAACAGGTTTTCAAAGCTATGGGAACAGATTTTAAAGTTTCGGTTTGCTATGGAGGTCATGATAAAAAAATTGAAGTTAATAATTTGATTGAAGCTCCGGCTGTTCTGATCGGAACTCCGGGAAGAGTCGTTTATCATTTAAGAAACAACAATTTTGACCCTAAAACCATTCAGACCTTAGTTCTGGATGAATTTGACAAAGCTCTGGAACTTGGTTTTCATGATGATATGGAATTTATTTGCAATTCGCTGAAAGGACTTTCCCAACGAATTTTAACATCAGCAACCGCAATGGACGAGATTCCAAGGTTTACAGGATTAAAAGATGAAAAAATTATTGACTTTTTAAAATTAAATGAAGCAAAACCTGATATTCAGTTAAAAAAAGTGATGACCATTCCGGAAGAAAAGCTGGATACACTTTTTAATTTAATCTGTAAAATAGGCAATAAAAGAACCTTGATTTTCTGTAATCACCGTGAAGCTGTTGACCGTATCTCTGAACTTTTACGAGAAAAAGGAATCGACAGAGAAACCTTTCATGGCGGCATGGAACAGGATGAAAGAGAACGTGCTTTATTGAAGTTCAGAAATGATTCTGCAAGAATTTTAATTACAACCGATTTGGCTGCAAGAGGTCTTGATATTCCTGAAGTTGAATCTATTGTACATTATCAGCTGCCACCAAAAGAAGACGCCTTCATCCACAGAAACGGTCGTACCGCGAGAATGAATGCCAAAGGTTTCGCCTATCTCATTATGACGGAAGACGAAAATTTTCCTTTCATTAAAAATAATACACCCGAAGAAAGCGCTGCAGGATTTAATATGGTTCCGGGAAAAACACCTTTCCAGACCATTTACATTAGTGCAGGTAAAAAAGATAAGGTGAATAAAGTAGATATTGTTGGATATTTACTTAAAAAGGGGGAACTTCAAAAAGAAGATGTAGGATTGATAGAAGTGAAAGATACTACTTCTTATGTTGCTGTTTCAAGAAATAAAATCAACTCTTTACTGAAAAAGCTAAGCAATGAAAAGCTTAAAGGAAAGAAAGTGAAAATGGAAATTGCTTATTAAGGATAGGATTGAGATTAAGGCTAAGTTATAACATAATTTTTTAACCTTAATCTCAACTATATTTATTTTCCGCCTTTCACTTTTGTTGGTAAAATATAGACAGACTCCGAGGCGGTAATAAACAGAACATTTCCGTTTTCACCTCCGAAAGTTACATTGGAAGTCCATTTTTCAGGAATCGGGATCTGATAGATTTTCTTCCCTTCCCTGTTAAAAACAGAAACTCCGTTTCCTGTCAGGTAAAGATTGCCAAATTTATCCAGTGTCATTCCGTCTGAACCCATTTCACAGAAAAGTTTCTTTTCAGACAACTTTCCTTCACCGAGAATATCATACACATACGTTTTTCCTGCATCAATATCTGAAACATATAATTTTTTAAGTTTCTCGCTTCCTATAATTCCATTCGGTTGAGTAAATGTTTCCAGTTTAGAGATTTTTCCTTTCTTATTTCTGTAGTACAGGTTTTTCTGAGGAATTTCCTGCTTAAAATTCACCCAATAATCTCTTTCATACAAAGGATCGGTAAAATATATTCCTCCGAAAGCATCTATCCACAGATCATTAGGACCGTTTAATCTTTTCCCTTCAAAACCTTTCGATAAAACTTCTACTTTTTTATTTTTTGAAATTTTCCAGATTTCTCCCTGATCATCCGAACACGTAATCAGGTTATCATCTTTATCGAAATAGGTTCCGTTTGCCCTGCCCGTTTTATCTAAAAACTCAACAATTTTATTGGTTTTCCAATCCCAATAATAAATTTTATCATTGGGCTGATCGGTAAAATATACATTCCCATTTTTATCCGAAGACGGACCTTCCGTAAAACTGAACTTATCAGAAACTTTTTCGGGCTTTACTCCATCATAAAACATTTTGCTACTATTTACTGATTGACAACTTAGTAATACTAAAACCAAACCAACCCAGCCGGTTTTCAATATTTTTTTCATTCTGCACACATTTTTTAATAGGCACAATTTACAACATGTATCATCGGATTCAAAGATTATTTTCTCATTTCGAAGCATTTAACTTACTATTTTAAAATGTCCGAATAATACTATTTAAGAAGAAGATAATATTAGTAGTAAAACTATTTAATTGAGAGATTTGCAGAAGCAGAAAGAATGAAAGATCCCAATTTAAAAATTTTAAAAATGGGTATTTACTAAAAACAATAATGCTTTCTGTGCATGATATAATACAATTTTCAATACAATGAATATACAATCCGATAACTTTCAGTCGATAGAAACAGATTATGAGGACTTCAGAAATTCGGTGGGAACAATGGACCAATCCGGGAAGAGAAAATGGGTATTTCCAAGAAAACCAAAAGGAAAATATACAAATTATAGAAACTATTTAAGTTACCTCTTACTCGCTCTGTTTTTCGGTTTGCCATTTATTAAAATCAATAGCAATCCTGTTTTCTTATTCAATGTCATAGAAAGGAAATTTTTTATTTTCGGACAGCCTTTTTATCTTCAGGATTTTTTCATTCTCGCTTTGGGAGCTGTGACTTCTGTAATCTTTGTAATGCTATTCACCGTCGTTTTTGGCAGAATCTTTTGCGGCTGGATTTGTCCGCAGACCATCTTTATGGAAAGCGTTTTCAGAAAAATAGAATACTGGATAGAAGGAGACAGAAATAAACAGATGAAACTCGACCGGCAAGAATGGAATTCAGAAAAGATTAGAAAAAGACTCATAAAATGGTCTGTTTTTGCATTAACATCGGTCATCATCACCAATTTCATGTTTATGTATATTGTAGGATATGAAGAAGTCTTTAAAATAATCACAGAAGGGCCTTTAGATCATCCTCTGAAATTCTTAGGAATGACAGGATTTGCGATAGCTTTCTACTTTACTTTTGCCTGGCTCCGCGAACAGGTTTGCACACTTGTTTGTCCGTATGGAAGACTTCAGGGTGTTTTAATTGACAAGCAGACTATCAATGTATATTATGATTTTAAAAGAGGAGAAAACCGTTCAAAATGGAGAAATAATGAAGATCGGAAAGCCACAGGAAAAGGAGATTGTATCGATTGTCATCAATGTGTAGTGGTCTGTCCTACAGGAATTGATATCAGAAACGGACAACAACTGGAATGTGTGAACTGTACCGCATGCATCGATGCTTGTGATGAGATCATGGAGAAGGTCAGGCTTCCAAAAGGTTTGATTCGTTATGCTACAGAAGCAGAAATTGAAAACCAGGAGAAATTCAAATTCACATCAAGAATGAAAGCTACGGCAGCATTTCTCTGCTTACTGATCGGGTTCTTAGGTTTTCTGATGTACGATCGGGGAACGATGGAAGCAAAATTTATTAAACCGGCTGGATCTACATTCTTTGTAAAAAACGGAAAGATTACAAATTCTTTTATTTACACCTTGTTAAATAAGACCAATGAGAAAAAGGTATTGACTCTTAAGGTAGTTGCTCCTCAAAATGGCGAAATCAATTTCTTTGGACCTAATACAATTATTTTAAAAGGAGATCAGATTTTAAAAGGAAACATCAATATTACTTTCCCTGAAAAAGAAATTCAATTCTCAAAGCAAAATATGACCATCGGAGTTTTTGATGAAAAAGGTGAAATGGTAGATTCTTTTGAAACTATATTCGAAGGACCTTTCAAACTTTTACTATAAAGCAGGAAATGTAAACCCCTAAACCTTGTATTTTTTAATAAATTTTGTGGGAGTCATTCCGGAAGTTTTCCGGAATACTCTCACAAAATAAGAGTATTCTTCATAACCCAGCCTAAAAGCAATTTCAACCAGACTTTCATTCAGATACATCAGCATTCTTTTGGCCTCAAGAATTGTTCTTTCGGTGATTACATCTGTTGCTGTTTTTTGCACTACTGTCTGAGCAATACGGTTTAAATGTTTTGGAGAAATATTCATTAATGAGGCATAAAAAGCAATCGATTTTTCTTTGCTGAAATATTGCTCTACCCAAATTTCAAAATCCTGATAATGTTTAACGTAAGAAATACTTACCGAAGAAGCCAGATCATCAAAATCTCTGGAGAACTGCCTTGTTGATTTTATAAAAATCTGCGACATCAGCGACAGTATATATCCGTTTTTCATTGTATCCCGACTGTGATATTCTCTTTCCAAATCTAGGAACAAATTGAGGTTTTCTTTTAATTCGGTTTCATTAAGCTGTAATTTTCGCGGGAAATTGACAGATCCGAAAAAAGGAAAGTTTCTCAGCTTCTGATTCACATAATGCATTTCATAAAAATCCTGCAAACAGAAGAAAAGGTAACCTTCAATATCCTCTGAAAGCTCCCAGCTGTGGATTTGTCCCGGAGACATAAAAAACAGGCTCCCTACAGAAACCTCATATCTTTGAAAGTCAATCTCATGAATTCCGGTTCCTTTTGTAAATAAAATGGTCGCATAAAAATCATGACGGTGCGCTTTTTCAAGATGGCGATGGCCTACGATGAGATGATGTTGTAGTGTACTGAAATAAAAATCAGAGGCTCTTTTCCCCGACTGAAACAGATCAATATGAAGCACTGAAATAGAATCCAATGTAATTTTTAAATCAAAAATAACGAAAACAAAAGTATTTTCCTCAGAAATCAGGAATGATTTTTATTTTTATTATGCTCTGAAAACACAAACAGAGCTTATATATTTGTAGTGTTTTTTAAAAATTTTTATCTTTGAAAATTAGGATTCAAAAAATGAAGATAAATTTACCCGATAAGCTGTATTATTCAATAGGAGAAGTTGCAAAAGCATTTGATGTAAACACTTCATTAATACGTTATTGGGAACAGGAATTTCCTATTATAAAACCCAAAAAGAACAAAAAGGGGAACCGGTATTTCACTCCGGAAGATATCAGCAACTTACAGATGATTTATCATTTGGTAAAAGAAAAAGGCTATACATTAGACGGAGCCCGTGTTGCGCTTACTACCAACAGCAAAATTTCTGAAACTGTTACCTTAATAGACCGCTTAGAATTTGTAAAAGCGGAACTTTTAAAACTTAAAGATTCATTAGCAGAAAAGGATTCTGAAGGTGTTTGATTTCGGAAATCATTCATACTAAAACCCAATTTATTTCACACATTGTTAGATTTAATATAGCTTATATATTAAATTTACTTTATGATGAAAAAAGGCTATTATACACAAATAGCAGGATTGGGTATTGTCCTGCTTATTCTTCTTGCATTTCAGAATTATTCTAAAGCAGGAAGTGAAAATTTTCCGGAAATTAAATTCATTTCAGAAAACAACCCTGTTTTAAGTTTAACAGATTTTGACCCCAATGATCTGAATGAAGAACAATGGCAGCATTTAGGCTTTTCTTCAAAAGAGATTGCCACAATTCTGAATTATAAAAAGATGATAGGCGGGAGATTTATTTCTAAGGAACAGTTCAAGAAATGTTTTGCCGTTTCCGCAGAAAAATATTCAGAACTGGAAACCTATATTCTATTGCCTGAAAATAATAAAGAAGCAAAATCAAATAATTTCAAAAGCTCTGAAAAAAGAACTGTCACAGTCTCAGAAAGATTCAATCCGGATTATTATTCAGCCAACGACTGGATACAAATGGGATTCAGCGAAAAACAGGCAGATGCCATTTTGAAATATAAAAATTATTTGGGAGGCAGTTTTGTGAGTAAAGAAAAGTTTAAAGAATGTTTTATCATTAGTGAGGAAAATTTCCAAAAAATGAGTCCCTATTTAATCCTTCCGGAAAAGACTCCGGCAAACTTCACTCATTATTCTAAAAGCAATAAATCTGAAAAGACCAAAATTCAATATCATTTTTTTAATCCGAATACACTAGATCTTGAAGGATGGAAATCTTTTGGCTTTTCTGATAAGCAGTCACAAACCATTATTAATCATCGTGACCGGAATCTAAAAGGAAGCTTTAAAAGTTTAGAAGACCTTCAGAAGTGTTTTGTGATTTCTGCAGAAAAGTTTGAAGAAATGAAACCTTTTATTAGATTGAGTACAGTTTCAAATAATGAAAATAAAATAAAGCAGCAGGAAAAAACCGATTTTTCAAAAGTGGATTTAAATGCTGTCACTTTCAAACAACTTATTGAATTCGGCTTTGATGAAAAAGCTGCCGGTTCTATGATTGGTTTCAGGAAAAAACTGGGTGGATTTGTCAATAAAGAACAAATCCTGACTACTTACAATATTGATCCTGAATTAACTCAAAAGCTGCTTGCTACAGCTCAACTAAACACTTCAAATGTTCAGAAATATACCTTAACGGAAGCTCCTGAAGAATGGCTGAGAAATCATCCCTATTTCAAATATTCTGCAGATAAAATCATTTATTACAGAATCAGCAATCCTGATGACAGAAAAATCTGGAAATACTTAAAGCTAAAACCCGAATATGAAGCAAGAATGAGATTGTATACCAAATAATTTTACTCAGCAGTTTTACTTGAATCTTCCAGAAGCATATTCAACGCAGAAAGTTCTTCATGCGTCAGATCTCTCCATTTACCGATCGGGAGATCTAATTTTATATTCATGATACGGATTCTTTTAAGCTTTTTCACTTCATAGCCTAAAAACTCGCACATTCTACGGATTTGACGGTTCAGACCTTGTGTAAGCACAATTCTGAAGTTCATATCATCTATTTTTTCAACCTCACATTTTTTAGTTACAGTATCTAAAATAGGAACTCCATTTCGCATTTTCTCCAGGAATTTTGGCGTGATTGGTTTATCAACCCTTACCAAATATTCTTTTTCATGATTGTTTCTTGCTCTAAGGATTTTATTCACAATATCACCATCACTTGTCAACAGAATAAGACCTTCACTCGGTTTATCCAGCCTTCCGATCGGGAAAATTCTCTTCGGATGATTGATGTAATCAACAATATTGTTTTTTTCACGTTTCGTATCTGTAGTACAGACAATTCCGACAGGCTTATTGAAAGCAATATAAACCGGTTTATCTTGTAGTTCCCGGATAGGCTTTCCGTCAACTTCTACAATATCCTCATCAGAAACTTTTGTTCCCAATTCAGGAATTTGACCGTTTATTTTAATTCTTCCTTCTTCCAAAAGCTTATCTGCTGCTCTTCTGGAACAGTATCCGACTTCTGATAAATATTTATTGATACGCGTTTTTTCCATTAATCGTCTCCGTAACCTGTATAATTTTTATTGCTGAAAATGGTAATTCCGTAGCTTAATCCGATAATGAACGGATTTTTATGAGCATTCCCAAGTTTATATCCCTCCAGAATAATCCCGCCTTCCTGACTGAGTCTTTTTGAATAGGAGACCTGCATTCCTAATCTCGCTCCCCAAAATTCAGAATCCGAAACTACTGAATTATTGATCTGTTTCCCATAATTAAGATCTATATAGAACGGCTGATCACCCGGAGTAAAGATAATTTTCGGCTGAACCATGACATACACCAAATGATAGTTGTCTTGTATAAAGCTATATTTAAGCCCCATTCCCAATGCAAAGTTAGGAAGAAAATTATAACCACCAATTGCCGTAATTCCGTAGCTGATTTTATTAGGTGCTTTTGGAACTATATATTGGGTGTTATTAGGAACTTCTTTTTCTTTAAGTATATTATATCCTAAATTAACAGAAGGATTAAAATAAAAATCCATTTTCTGTTTTTTAGCTTCTGTATTTTGTGAAAAGGACAATAAAGAACCACATAAAGTGGTTAATAAAAGTAATTTTTTCATCATAAATTATTAAATCTAAAGTCGTTATCTAAAAAGTCGGATGTTGCATCTTCTATTGTATAGTCTCCGATTTTTGTTCTTCTTAATTGTGTTAAATAAGCTCCTACTCCCAATTCCTGACCAATGTCGTGAGCAAGACTTCTTATATATGTTCCTTTTGAGCAGCCTACCGTAAAGCTTACTAAAGGTAAATCAATTTTAACATCTTCAATATAAAAAATTGTTGTTTTTCTTGATTTCATTTCAACTTCTTCTCCTGCTCTTGCTAAGTCGTAAGCTCTCTGTCCATCGATTTTTATTGCTGAAAATACGGGAGGTTTCTGTTCAATTTCGCCTAAGAATTTATCTAAAGCAGCTTTGATCTGCTCTTCTGTAATATGCGAAAAATCCTGATGCAGAATTTCAGGTTTTTCAGTATCGTAAGATTCTGTCTGTACTCCGATTTTTATCTCGGTCCAATATTCCTTCGGAGCATCCTGAATTTCTGGAATTTTTTTTGTGAATTTGCCACAGCAGACAATTAAAAGTCCCGTTGCTCTCGGATCCAAAGTTCCGGCATGGCCAATTTTGAATTTTTTGGGAAGATTAAACTCTCTTTTGAGCTTGTATTTCATTTTATTGACCGCCTGAAAAGAAGTCCAATCCAAAGGCTTGTCCAATAAAAATATATGTCCTGATTGTAAGTCTTCTGCGGTCATTATGAATGAGTAATAGCTAGTTTTGGATAAATTTTTAACATTATTAATTCAGGCTTCTTAATTTAAGACTAGGATAATCAATGATTTCGGGGAAAATTATTTTTTGACGTTCCGGATCTTGTTGAAAAAAATCAAGTCTTTTTTTAATAAAAAGTAATTTCTGTTCATTAGACAATTCTTTCAGAGGGTAAAAAGAAGCATATTCTCCCTCATGTCCGAAGCTACAGGAATACATTTCTTTCACAACAATCCCATTATTTATAAGTTCACGAAAAAAGTAATTATTTTTATCCTTCGTCAACAGGTCTCGTTTTTTATCTCTCGGACAGCAAACCGAACCAAAAAACTCTGAATAATAAGAAATAATAGAATTTTTGGAAATCGCAGTATTTTTAGTTTTAAAATTAATTTTAGGATAATTCTGAGAATCCAATGAAATACTGTCCCATTTTGACTCATTTCTTTTTACAAAATAAAACTTATCTGTTTTTATTGGTTCTGCACAGCCTTTTATCCTATTTGCAAATTCTCTTACACTTTTATAATATTCTTTATCAGGAGAAATTAAAATAAATTCTTTAACCTGCGGCAAAAAAACTTTTTCGTCAAAAAATAATTTGTTGGGAATATGAGAAGCGTTGTAAAAAATCAAACTTTCTCCACTGTTTATTTTCAATGGAATATCAATTAAAATTAATTCCCCGGATTGAAAAACATTTTCACCTTTAATCAAAATAACATCATTAAAAGTTTTCTTATTCCAATTCTGGGAAAAGATAAGATTAGAGAATAAAATGAAAGTCAGAAAATATTTTTTCAACTCTTTTTATTTAAAGAAATAAAAATAAATCAACAAAGCTACTCCAACGAAAATACGATACCATCCCCAAGGTTTGAAACCATATTTATTCAGAACTCCAATAAAAGCTTTGATAGCAATTAAAGCCACAATAAACGCAACTACGTTTCCTACAATAAAAATGGTGATGTGATCCTGTGAAGCCATGATCATTTCATACCCTTTTTGCGGATTTGCCGTTTCTTTTCCCCAGGTTTTTACAAAAACCGAATACACCGTAACAGCCAACATGGTAGGAACTGCTAAAAAGAATGAAAATTCAGCAGCAGCTTTTCTTGTTAATCCCTGCGCCATTCCTCCGATAATGGATGCCGCACTTCTACTCGTTCCCGGCATCATGGCTAAACACTGCCAAAAACCAATGGTAATTGCATTTCTTACCGTAATTCCTTTTTCATCATCAATTTTAGGATTTTTAAACCATCGATCTGCAAAGAGCAGCACTACCCCACCCAATACCAAAACAGATGAAATGGCGATTTGATTTCCCAAAACGGCTTCAATTTTATCATCGAATAAATATCCTAGAACCAAAGCAGGAACTACAGCAAAAGCCAGTTTATAATAAAACTTAAGATTTTTTAAATCAAAGAATTTTTTCCAATAGGCAACGACTACCGATAAAATAGCTCCGAACTGAATCGAAACCTGAAACATTTTTAAAAATTCATCTTCAGGTAATCCCATTAAATTGGCCGTAAACCCCATATGAGCCGTTGAAGAAATAGGAAGATATTCTGTTAATCCTTCTATAATTGCAATAATAATTGCTTTGATTAAATCCATAATTTAAAATAATGTTTTATCAAAAAAAACTTTGTCAAAGTTCAGAACTTTGACAAAGCTAGTATGTCATTTTCTTTAGAAGTGCATTTATTTTTTTTTCAAAATCGCATATACCTCTATGGCAAAACCAATAATTACGAACAGAGGGGCAATTCTGATTCTGCGGATAGAAAAGATATCGTCATTCCAGGAATTTGGATCGAATTTTCCATCTACGGTGTTTGCATCCGGTCCCATCATCAAAAGGAATCCAACCACAATACATGCTAAACCGATCAACATCCATTTAAAGTTTTCTTTTCCGAAGTAAAACGTATTTTCTTTGGAAACTTCTGTTTCTTTTCCGAAATCCGCTGCGGAAAATTTAGTTGTTTTATTGCTCATTTTTATGAATAATATAAATCATCAACATTCGTTCTCAGGAATCTCCAGGTAGCAACTACCGTACTCAGCACGGTAATGAAAATACCTACTCCCAACACTAATAAGACTAACCAGAAATATTGTTGTGTATCCTGTACGAATGCTGAACCAATTTGACTTGTAAAATAATACCAAACCCCAAACAATGCCAAAAGACCTATTACGGAACCAATAGCTCCTAAAATAACGGCTTCTACGATAAAAGGCTTCAAAATAAACCTTCTTTTTGCTCCCACCAACTGCATGGTTTTAATGATAAATCTTTTCGAGAAAATCTTCAAACGAATTGAATTATTAATCAAAACAACTGCCAATACTAAGAATAAAAGTGAAAAACCTAAAATCCACTTTAAAATTCTATTCAGGTTATTGTAAACGTCTACCATCAGACTGCTGTCGTTTTTCACGTCTACAATTCCCGGAACTGAACTTATAATTTTAATGGCTTCATTTATTTTTGCAGGATCTACATATTCCGGTTTTAAAGCAACTTCTATAGATGAAGGGAAAATATTCTCTTCAAAGAGCGCGTCACTATCAATTCCCATACTTTTTTTGGCTTCCTGAGCCGCTTTTTCTCTGGAAATATAGGTTGCTCTTTTTACGGGAGCCAAAGTCTGTACTTTTTTAAAAGTTTCTTCTTCCAGTTTTGCAATTTTTACAGAGTCTTTAGCATCATAATTTTGATCAAAGTAAGCATTCACAACAAGCTGTTCCTTGATGTAGTCAGAATATTTCTGAGCATTAATTAAAATAAGCCCCATTAATCCCAACAAAAATAACACTAAGGCAATACTTATTACTACTGTAATATTGCTAGACCTAAGTCTTTTCTTATTAAACTCATCTACAGATTTAGCCATTAATATTAAAATTTTTGGCTAAAATAGAAAAAAACTTCCGAAATTTGGGAACGAAAAAGAGAAAATCACTGTTAATAAAATCATAAAAAACATTGAGTGTAAAAGCAAAAAAGCATCTTGGTCAGCACTTTTTGACGGATGAAAACATCGCAAGAAAAATCGTAGAAGGTCTTAGTTTTGAGAACTATAATAAGGTAATGGAAGTAGGTCCCGGAATGGGAGTTCTTACCAAGTATCTTTTGGAAAAAGACCAGCATATTTACCTTGCAGAAATTGATAAGGAATCGATTGAATATTTAAAAAACAATTATTCCAAAATAAACGAAGAAACTTTTGTAGGAGATTTCCTGAAGCAGGATTTTCAATTTACCAACGGAGAACAGATTGCTATCATTGGGAATTTCCCTTACAATATTTCATCCCAGATTTTATTTCAGATCATAGATCATTATGAACTGATTCCTGAAATGGTGGGAATGTTTCAAAAAGAAGTTGCTGAAAGGACAGCTGCTGTTCCGAGAACGAAAGATTACGGAATTTTATCGGTTTTGGTTCAAGCTTATTATGATACTTCATATTTGTTTACCGTTCACGAAAATGTATTCAATCCACCTCCCAAAGTAAAATCAGGAGTGATCAGATTAACAAGAAATCCAAAGGAAGGATTGGCCGGAAACGAAATTCTTTTTAAACAGATTGTAAAAGCCGGGTTTAACCAGAGAAGAAAAAAGCTATCGAATGCCTTGAAAATTCTGAATATCCCGGAAGCTTTAAAAACGCATGAATTTTTAGATAAGAGAGCTGAAGAACTGAGCGTTTCAGATTTCATTTTATTTACTCAGCTCTGGAAAGAAAACCACTAATCTTCAGATTCTGAATCATAAAAAAGCCTTTCAAAATTTGAAAGGCTTTTTTATTTATTTAAAAGAGATATTATTCTCTATTTTTCAGCATGATCCATCCAGAACTGTTCATCTGTACTTTTGATTTTGGATACTGGAAATTAAATTTATACCAATACGTAGCAGTAGGCAATCTTTTTCCTCCTACAGTACCATTCCAAATCGGATTTTGTTTTGTAAATCTAAATATCTCAACTCCATATCTGTCATAAACAGAACCTGTAAAATTATCAAAATTTCCTAAAGAAGAAAGATCAAGAACATCATTAATACCATCCTGATTCGGAGTAATAATATTATTGATATGTAATGTGAAGAAATCCACTGAGTTTTGACAGCTTTTTCCCTGTGTTTTTACATAGACTGTATAGTTAGCATTGTTCGTTAATCCACTGAAAACATTTGAAGTCTGCCAATTGATTCCATCAATAGAATATTCTAAAGTTGTAGGAATGTTATTAATTGAAGGGTTAATAGCAGTTACAGTAAGCGTATTATTACTATCATAGTTCAGCGCCGTAATGAAAGGAGAAGCTGCTGCCAATACTTTAGCAGTAAAGGTTCTCTTACAGTATCCGTTATCAATAACTACTGAATAAATTCCAAGCTTATCAACACTTATAGTCTGTGTAGATTCACCTGTACTCCATAAGTAAGTATAGTTAGGTCCTGTTCCCGCATCTAAAGTAACTCTGTCTCCAATACATGTTTCAACATCCTTTAAAGCCGTAACAATTTCAGGAACAACTTCAACTGTGATTTTTGCAGGTAGCGTAGAAGTACAACCTTTGGCTCCTACTGCATATACTTCAAACGTGGTTGTATGATCCAATGTCACTGTCTGAGTTGCTCCTGTTCCAGAAAAATTACTCCAGTGATAAGTCGTTCCACCTGTAGCCGTTAAAACTACTGAATCTCCCGGGCAAATCTTAAATTTCGAAGTCGTTAACGTGGCTACAGGAGTTGTTTCTTTCGCTAGGGTAAGTTTTACCATTTTACTACAGAAGCCACCATTTGAAACTACTACATAAAGAATTTGTCCGTCAGTACCAGTAAAATGATATGGATCCTGAATATAGTTATTATTTTGAGCCAGAGCATCGGCCTGATTTACATAAAAATGAAATATTGCTCCAGGTGTATTACTAATTAATGGTTTTGCAAAGTTTAAGTCAAAATTAGGAACATCCGGAGTCGCACAGAACAACAAGGTAGCATCTTGTGCTGAAGGTGTGGTTCCTCCATTAATAATAATAGAAGCTGTTCCCGGACAAGGACTTCCCGGATAGCTTACTTCTACAGTGTAAGTTCCAGGCTGAATCGCAGTAATAGAATTTGTTGTTGCTCCCTGGATAACGGTAGTAGTAGTTCCGTTATTGTAATACCATTTATAGTTAACGTTCGGGTCACTTACAGAAGCTGTAATTACCTGAGGTACATTATCACAAACATTAATTTCCCCCGGTAGAGTAGCTCCACTTGGATCCAACAATTCCACTCCGATATTAAATGATCCTCCTTCTAAGAAAACAGCAGAGTCATATGCCGTATCACCTGCATCCGCAATTACCATTTTAAAATGATAAGCCTGTCCCGCAACTACTGTAGCAGTTGCCGTTAAAGGAATAGTTCTACCATTAAAATTGGTTTCAATATTAGTAGTATTATACCCTCCAAAGTAAGTTGGATTTACAGCAGCACAACCCAAAGGGCTTCCGTTGAACTGAACATTGGGACGGATATTCGTTACACTTACAGGACCTGCACTTCCCGGAAGAACAGCCATATTTTGATAAGGTCCTCCCGCTATCGGCCTAAGTAGTAATGCAAATGCATCTGAATAGCTACAAGGGAATGTCCCGGTATATTCTTCAGAAGCAAAAAGATAATTGAATTTCACTTGTGTAGAGGTCGGAATAAAATCAAACTCAAGGATTACAGCATCTTTTAAAGCCTTACTAGGATTCGTGGCTGCTACCAGATCGGGATCACTTCCTGTTCCTACTATGTCACTTAGTGGACTGTTTACATCAATATAATTATTTCCTGTATTCTTTGCTTTACCCGTTACTAATACGATTCCGTCTTTAAAAGGGAAATTGGTTGTACCTCTGTGAAAATACCCCCATGCCCTGTCTTCATTACTTGCCGGCAAGTTTGGACTTACCTGGACATTTGAAACCTGAGGTGTCACACAAGAATTGGTTCCAGAAGATATCAAAACATCTTTAACCAATTGAGTAATATTAAAACTTGATTCAGCATACGTAGGTGCATTTACATCAATAAAAGCACCTTGCTTTTTTGCCAATCCGGTATTCGGCTTAGGAACCTTTCGTGTTTGTTCCGCTTGTGAGAATAAAAGATTAGTGGATAAAAGAAAAGAAAAAGCTAGTAAATATCTCCTCATAATATTATTTGTTTAAACAAATTTAATTTATTTTTAAATAAATGACACATATTTATTCATTTTTATATAAAAAAAATAACCTCCCATTATCCGGAGGTTATTTTCAATAAATTCTAATTTCTATTCTTAAGCAAAATCCAGCCGCTTCGCTGCTCCAGCTTTTTACTTGCCGGATTTTCCCATTGCACTCTATACCAATACGTTCCAGTCGGAACGTTCATATTTTTAATATTCCCATTCCAAACCGTGTTAGATTTACCTGCTTTAAAGACTTCTGCACCGTACCTGTCAAAAATAGATGCTGCAAAATTATTGTAATTGCTTATACCTGAAAAATCAACTTTGTCATTTATTCCATCCTGATTTGGAGTAATTGCATTATTAACAACAAAAGTAAAGAACTCTAAAGGCGTACTACATTTTGCATCTTTTATTCTTACTCTTAAATTGTAGTTTGTATTCTTTAAAACGTTGTAAAATACATTTGAAGTCTGCCAAGTTACCCCTCCGTCAATAGAATACTCTAATACACCTCCTGTAGGATTTGTTGCAGATAAAGTAAAAGTTCCGTTATCATATACAACATTCGTAAATTGAGGTAAATTAGGATTATACAGATGAGCCGTAAATATTTTTGAACAAGTACCATTACTAATTTCAACGGTATAGGTACCCGGAATATTCGTTGTCATAGTTTGAGTCGTCACTCCATTACTCCATAAATAGGTATAGTTTGGACCGGATCCTGCATCAAAAATACCGGAATCCCCAGCACAAGCATATACATCTTGTAATGTTGAAACAATAGCAGGAACCACTTCTATAGTTATCGTCGCCGGGTTAACAGATGAACATCCGTTTCCTCCCAAAGCATATACAGAGTATGTTGTTGTAGTTGTAGGGGTAACCACCTGAGTATTTCCTGTTCCTGTTAAACCTACCCAATTATAAGTAATACCTCCTGTCGCCAATAAAGTAACTGGCTCTCCGGCACATATTTTAGATTTGGAAGCTGAAATTCCCGCTGTAGGAGGTCCTACTACCACAGTCACAGAAGCCTGATTCTGAGAGATACACCCGTTTGCTCCCACTGCATATACCGTATAAGTTGTAGTAGTGGTTGGTGAAACAGTTTGAGTACTTCCATTTCCTGTAAGACCATTCCCCCAATTATATGTTGCTCCACCACCGGCAGTAAGAGTGAGAGATTCACCCGAACATATTTGAGCCACCGACGATGTCAAAGTGGCAACAGGAGCAACTTTATTTTCTGTTACGGTAACATTTGCCGTATAAGTACAATTTAAATTTCCAGGTTGTGATGTGTTCGAAACGGTTAAAGTATACACTCCACCTGCGCTCACAACCGGAGTTAAAGTATTTGCTCCTGAAACGATAGTCCCCCCTGTAGTCGTCCATGCAATAGTAGATCCGGTAGGAATAACTGAAGATGAAGCATTTAAAGTTATTTGTGAAACTGTACATGTAATATTCTGGGGAGTTGCAATCGTTAAAGTAGTCGTTGGAGTCTTTAACAACAATAAATTAACTACATAGCTACATCCTCCATTTTTAACCAGCACATAAATCGTCTGATTTCCTGCGCTTGGGAAGGCAGTAGGAACAGCGATAGTATTTCCATTCCCTGCATTCGCATCAGCCAGGTTTATATAATAAGCAAAAGTAACCCCTGTTGCAGATGTTATCTGAGTCTGTGCAGAAGTTAGATCATAAGTAACATTTCCTGGCTCGTAGCATTTAATTAGAGTAGCATTTTGCACCGTTATCGGCTGAGTTACTTCAATCGTAATGGTTGCAGGAGTTTGTGAAGCACATCCATTGGCTCCAATTGCATTTACTGTATAGGTAGTTGTAGTTGTAGGAGTTACAATCTGAGTATTTCCAGTTCCCGGCAAACCTGTCCATGTGTAAGTTGCTCCTCCAGAAGCCGTTAAAGTTACACTTTCGCCAGAGCAGATTAACACTTTTGATGCCGTTAAAGTGGTTGTAGGCGGCGCGCTATTTCCTGTTACCGTTACATTAGAAACAGAAGTACATGTCACATTACCCGGAGTAAAAGTATTGGAGATAGTCAGGGTATAAACTCCCGCTGCACTTACAACCGGAGATAAAGTATTAGCACCTGAAACTATAGTCCCTCCAGTAGTTGTCCATGCAAAGGTTGATCCTGTAGGATATGTAGATGCCGAAGCATTCAAAGTAACCTGAGGTGTGGCGCAAGTTAATGTTGGAGGCGGTGCAATGGTAGCAGTTATCTGAGGAGCCTTAACCAATTGTAATTGGGCCACCTTAGAACAGAAGCCATTTTTAACCAAGACATAAATCGTTTGCCCTCCTGCGCTTGAAAAAGTTGTAGGATTAGGTATTGTACTTGCATTTCCTGCATTCGCATCTGCCTGATTAAGATAGTATGAAAAAGTAGCTCCAGCCGTTGTACTGATTGACGGTTGAGCCGAAGTCAAATCATAAGATACATTTCCTGCAGCATAACAGGCGGTTAAAGTGGCATTTTGAACAGTTGGTGAAGTTCCGCCAACAATGGTAATAGTTGCTGTTCCAGGACATGTATTTCCAGGCACCAAAACTTCTACTTTATACACTCCCGGTAATGTTGCCGTATAAGAACTTGAAGTAGCTCCCGGAATAATATTATTATTTAAATACCATTGATAGCTTGCATTGGCATTCTGAACAGAAGCATTGAACGTTTGCGGTTGATTATCACAAACATTAATAGAAGCCGGTAACTGTACACCAGTAGGATCTAAAATTTGTACTCCTATGTCAAATGATCCTGCTTCCAGGAATACTGATGAATCGTATGAACCATCATCCCAGTCCGCCAGTACCATTTTAAAATGATAGGATTGTCCCGGAGTTACGGTAGCTTTTGCTGTTAAAGGAATTGTTCTTCCGTTAAAGTTTGTCTCTATCCCAGCTGTATTATATCCTGCAAAATAGGCTGCATTTAAGGGCCCACAAGATAATGCTCCTCCCCCAAATTTATTAGCTGGTCGGATATTCGTTACACTTACCGGACCCGCTGTTCCTGGCAAAACAGCCATATTTGTATAGGTAGATCCGGGAGTATTAGGCTTCAACAATAAAGCAAAACCATCCGTAAAATTACACGGATAGTCATCGAAATATTCTTCGGAAGCGAAAATATATCTGAATGTAACTTCATTAGCAGTTGGCACAAAGTCAAATTCTATATAGGTAGCATCATTAAAATTATTAGCTACTCCTAAAGCTGTAGATAAATCTGTATCTCCTGTTGTAGAAAAAGTATTACTTAAAGTACCCGCAATAAAAGAATTCCCAGCATTTCTTGCATATCCTGTAGATAATACAATTCCTTTTATAAAAGGAAAAGCGGTAGTTCCTTTATTAAAAAAACCCCATGTTCTGTTTTGATTAGAAGCAGATAGGTTTGGAGAGACAGTAACATTTGTTATATTAGCATTAGTACATGCTGTTCCTCCTTTTATAAGTACATCTTTTATTAGTTGGGCAATATCATAGCTTGATTCAGGGTAGGTACTTGTATTTACATCAATAAAAGCCCCTGATTTCATACTTTGGGAAGTAGGCATGGTCGTAATTCCTGTTCTCCCTTTTTTTTGAGAAAACATAAAATTATTACTTACAAGCACTAAAAACAAAGCAAAAAATAGACTTCTTGTCCTCGTATTTAACATTTTACAATCTTTTAAACAAAAATAATACTTTTTTTGGTTAAAATTTAATTTTGGTTTGCTTATAATATAAGATATTTAATTTGATCCCATTATTATCATAAAAAAACAAAACAGGACTGAAAATCAGCCCTGTTTTGTTTTTTATATTTATTTTATAATTATTCAATATTTTTCAATAGAATCCAGCCTGTTTTTACAACAATCTGTTTGGTTGCAGGATCTTCAAAAGTCACCTGATACCAATAAGAACCTGTAGGAAGTTTTTTACCCTGGAACAAACCATCCCAATATGGACGTACTTTTTCAGATTTGTAAACTTCTCTTCCGTATCTGTCGGAAATTACAGCTTTAAAACTATTGTATTTACTTATACCTCTGAAGTCAATCATATCATTCACATTATCTCCGTTTGGAGTAATCACATTTTTCATGATAAAGGTAAAATACTCTAAAACTCCTACACAACTTGTTTTCTTAACTCTTACACGAATAGAAACAACCGTATTGTTTGGAATCTTAGTGAAGACATTAGAATTTTGCCAAGTCACACCATTATCTGCAGAATATTCCAACGGTCCGTTGCTTGGATTACTAGCCGTAACGATCAATGTCCCGTCTTCATTATAATCTACTTTAATAATTTCAGGAACAATTGCTCTAATAACTTCTGTCTTATAAACGTTTGTACAAACACCATTATCTATGATTACAGAGTATGTTCCCGGTGTTGCTACGGAAATAGTTTGTGTCGTAGCTCCGGTATTCCATAGATAAGTATAATTAGGACCTGCACCGGCATCCAGTGTAATTTGATCGCCTTGACAGATCATTCCTCCAGATAAGTTGGAAGCAAGGGCCGGAACCACTTCTACTGTAACAGTAGCTGGCTGTAATGATTTACATCCCTGCGCGCCAATTGCATACACAGAATATGTTGTGGTTTGCTTTGGAGAAACAGTTTGTACTGGGTTTGTTCCTGTTAAACCACTCACCCACTGGTAAGTCACCCCATTAGAAGCTGTTAAAGTAACTGATTCTCCTAAACATATTTTTGTTTTCGTAGCTACTAACTGAGCAACAGGCGTAGCTTCTTTTTTCAATGTTAAGGTAACCATTTTACTACAGAAACCTCCGTTTGAAACTACAACATATAGGACTTGCCCATCTGTTCCGTTATAACTTGCTAAACTTGCATCAGGAATATAACTTCCATTCTGAGCTACCGCATCTGCCTGATTTACATAAAATCTAAAAACCGCACCTGCTGTTGTACTTATCATAGGCTTAGCATCATTTAAATTAAATGTACTTACAGCCGGTGTCGTACAAAGTTTCAATGTTGCATTTTGTGCTGTTGGAGTTGTCCCTCCCACAATCGTTACTTTTGCTTCAACCGGACAGGTATTTCCAGGAATGATCACTTTAACCGTATAAACTCCAGGTGATGTTGCAACATAAGTCGCACTTGTTGCACCCGGTATTAATACTCCGTCTTTATACCATTGATAAGTAGCCCCAGTAACACCGGAGACCTGAGCCACCAAAGTCTGAGGTGCATTATCACACACGTTTATACTTGCAGGCAATGCCACTCCGTTACTATCAACCAGCTTAATACCTATATCAAAAGATCCCGCCTCAAGAAATACAGCAGAGTTATAGATACTATCACGAGCATCTGCTATTACCATTTTTATATGATAAGACTGCCCCGGAACTACTGTTGCAACCGCTGTAAGTTTTGCAGTAATACCGTTAAAGTTGGTTGCATTAGGAGACAGGGAACCAAAATATTGTCCATTAATAGGTCCACAAGAAAAACTTGCAGGAAGAATATTCGGAACAGAAACAGGCCCTGCACCTCCAGGCAAAATTGCTAAGTTTGTATAAGTTGCACCAGGTGTATTAGGCTTCAGCAATAAGGCAAAGGCGTCGTCATACTGAAGAGGAGGACAAGGATAACTACCTGTATATTCTTCTGAAGCAAAAATATAGTTAAACTTCATCTGATTACTGGTAGGTACAAAATCAAATTCCAAAACCCCGGCATTGTTAATTGTTGTTGTTACACCGGTCGCAGCGATAAGATCCGCATCACTACCACCTCCATTTGAATCACTCAACACCCCGCTTTCCAAGGCATTCCCTGCTCTTCTGGCAAAACCTGTTGACAAAACAATTCCTTTAGCAAAAGGAAAATTTGAGGTTGCTTTATTAAAGTATCCCCAAAATCGGTTATTATTGGTAAGCGGCTGATTCGGGCTTACCGAAACGTTGGAGATATTAGACCCCGAACATCCTCCGGAATTCCCTACCAATACATCATTTACCAATTGTGTAATCGTATAATTACTTTCCGGATAAGGCGCTACATTCACATCAATAAAATCCCCCGCCTTAGCATTAATCGGAGTTTTTTCTTTCGCGTTAGGAATTCTCTTCTGGGCATAAGAAATAATGCTAAAAAAGAAAAACAGAACGAAACTAATCTTAAAGTAATTTTTCAATCTATAATTTAACATTTTATAATTGTTTGTTCAAAAATACTATTTTTTTTGATTTAAAATCATCTTAATCTAGATAATTAACAACGATATATCAATTTATTTATGTTCTAGTCGGCTTCTAATTTTGTCACGGTTTTCAAACAAAAAAAAGACTAATCTAGAATTAGCCTTTTTAACAAATATATTATTTACAGTTACAGCAATCGGAATAAAATTAATCTTTTTTAAGCTCATCAATCATATTCTGGAGCTCCTGTATTTTATCTTTTAAAGATTTAATCTCGTTTTTGTTTGAATTGACATTGCTCTTCAGCATCACTGCTTTTGCCCTTTCACTATGGTCCTCCTCATCCTCATCTTCATTAATTTCTTCAATATCTTCCTGAATATCTTCAATGTCTTCATTAATCTCTTCAATATCTTCACTAATTTCTTCAATATCTTCCTGAATATCTTCAATATCTTCCTGAATATCTTCTATTTTCTCGTGACTTTTATTTACCGACATCTGAATGAAAATCGCAAGATAAATAGCTTCTAAAGAAACAACCGTAGTAAGAATAAGAAGCATTTTATCAAATTCTACAATATTTAATATAGGAAGGAGGAATGAAATAATAAAAAATAAGGTATGTACAATAAGGGACGGAATAGAACCGATCCACCAAGTGATTCCGTTAGCAATTTTCTCTAAAAACTCTGCTCTTTCATTATATTTTTTCATCTCCTTTTATTTTTATATTAACTCTTTTGTAACGCCTAATCCAAATAACGCAAAATCATATTTTGCAGGATCTTTATCATCAAACTTACGGATCGCAATATCCAGTTCTTCAACTGTTTTCCAATCGTTTTGCGTTCTTGTCACCAAACCTAATTTTCTGGACATATTTCCGGTGTGTACATCTAAGGGAATGGATAAGAATTTCTGATCTACATTTTGCCAGATCCCAAAATCTACCCCACGTTTGTCCTTGCGAACCATCCATCGTAAAAACATAATAATTCTTTTTGCTGATGAATTTTTGTAAGGCGAACTTACGTGTTTATGGCTCCTGTGTTTTTCAGCGCCTAAAAAACTTTGCCGGAACCTTTCGATCCCGTGTTGAAAATTAAATTCAGCATCATTGGTTTTAAATAAATCTTCCAGGCTTTCGTTTTCCTTATAAATTCTATGGAACTGCTTTATAAAATATCCAAAATCTTCTCCATTAAAGGTACGATGAATACTTTTATCCTGAAGAGTCTTTAAATCTTTCTCGGAATGATTTAAAACAAAATCATAAGGAGAATTCCCCATAATATCCAGCATTTTTTCAGCTGATTTAATGATAGATTTTCTGTTTCCCCAAGAGATTGTCGCCGCAAGAAAACCCGCAACTTCAATATCCTGCTTCAAAGAAAAACGATGCGGAATCTGAATGGGATCATTTTCAATAAAATCAACATGATTGTATTGATCTGCTTTTTCATCGAGAAAACTTTTCAGTTCTTCAAAACTCAACTTCATGATATTAAATTTTCACTGTTTCCAAAGCTTTTGGTAAAAATGAATTGGCAAAGACTGTTCTTGCTTCATCTGTAAATACGGTCAGATCTCCATATCGGTTGGAAAAATGTCCTAAAATTAGTTTTCCAACATCAGCTTTCTGAGCAATTGTTGCTGCTTCCAGAGCTGTCGAATGTCCTGTATAATCTGCCATTTCCTTTAAATCATGCAGGAATGTAGATTCATGATACAAAACCGTTACATTTTTAATAATAGGAATGACACTTTCCAGATATCTTGTATCACTGCAAAAAGCATACGAAACAGACGGAGCCGGATCTACAGTCAGAATTTCATTTTTCAATACATATCCATCACTCAATACAAAGTCTTTTCCCGCTTTTATATTGTGATAATCGCATGTTTCGATCTCACTGTATTTTGCAATTTCCTTCATATTGAGATGGCGTTCCTTTGGTTTTTCCTTAAAAAGATAACCATTACAGTAAATTCTGTGATCCAACGGAATAGTATAGACTTCTACTCTATTGTCTTCATAAATTTTCTCAGAAACAGCCTTATCAAGTTCATGATAAACCACTTCAAACCCTCTATGGGTTTCTGTAATTGAAAAGATGGTTTCCAGCATATTTTTGATTCCTTTAGGACCATACACATGCAACGGATTTTCCCTTCCCAATAGGCGAAACGAAGCAATAAGTCCGGGCAATCCGAAACAATGATCGCCATGAAGATGGGAAATAAAAATATGATTGATCTTTGAAAATCTGGCTTTAGCTTTTCTGAGCTGAACTTGTGTACCTTCACCACAATCGATCAGAAAATTTCTTTCTTCCATTTCCAGCAACTGGGCAGTAGGTGAAGTATTCACCGTAGGTATTGCAGAATTAAAACCTAATATCGTTAAATAAGTACTCAATTTAATAGTGTATTATGCCAACAAATGTACAACAGATTTTTAATTTAATACTGTCATTCTGTTCTTAATATTCGAAGTAAAAGTTCTTTGGATTCTTCCTTTACTAAAATAAACAAGGAACCCAAAAGTTATTTTTTCACTTTCAGAAAATCCAAAAACAAATCAAGTGCCTGCTTTCTGTGGCTGATTTTATTTTTGGCTTCCGGTTCCATTTCAGCGAATGTTATATTGTATCCTTCAGGCACAAAAATAGGATCATATCCGAAGCCTTTGAATCCTTTATTTTCCGTCAGCAGATTTCCATGTACCCTTCCGTCGAAATACTGAGCGCCATTCCCATCATAATAGCATAAAACCGTGATGAAATAAGCTTTTCGGTTTTCAACACCTTCCATTTCACCCAATACTTTTTCAATATTTTTTGCAAAATCATGATCTCCGGCATAACGTGCGGAAAAAATTCCGGGCCTTCCGTCTAAGGATTCAACCACCAAGCCGCTGTCGTCACCCAAACTCGGAATTCCTGTTTTTTCGAAGCAGTATTTAGCTTTGATCAGTGCATTGGCATTGAAAGAGTCTCCATCTTCTACAATTTCATCATGAATATCATAATCCGTAAGACTTTTTACCACAAACTCATTTCCTAAAATCTGTTGGATTTCTTCCTTTTTATGTATATTGTGTGTTGCTACTAATAATTCCATATATTTATTTTAAACTAAATCCTTTTTCTATTTCTCTTCAGTTTTCTGACAATATTTTACATCAACTAAATCTCCGAATAATGTACCTTATACTTTTTCATAAATAAGTAATAAAATAATGAAAAAAGAACAATTCCGATTATTGCTATTATCCATTCAGGAAATTTAAAAGCATCAGCGAAACTTTCAGTTTTAGTATAAAATACCAACACTGAAGAACACAAATTATTAAATGCGTGTAAAAGTATGGGAAGCAACAGCGATTTGGTTTTATAATATACCAACCCCAAAACACATCCCAATAAAGCAGCTCCTACAAACTGCCACGGATTGGCATGTACCAATCCAAATACGACGGAGGCGAAAAGAATAGCTTTCCATGGCTGAACACCAGCATTTATTAGTCCTTTCTGAATAATTCCTCTGAAAACAATTTCTTCAAAAACAGGAGCCATGATAACAGCAGTAATGATCATAATCACGGGATCATCGGTAAGCTTACTCATCAGTTGTTCAAAAAACTTATAGTATTCTCCAAAAAATGGACCTGTGGTAGGAATCTGGGCGGTAATAAATTCTCCAATAAACATCATCCCGATCATCATGGGAAAAATAAGAAGATAAGTATAGAAATTAGTGGGTGAAAAATTGAAATTGAGTTTTTTTTTAGTCGTCGGCCTTACAATCAAAAAATCAAAAGCAGCAATCATAGAAATAAAAACAACGGCATTGGCTACCATTACAAACCAATCTTTATTCTGAATGCTTTCTTTAAATACCAGATCCCAAAACACCGTTAGGAGCACTATTACAATACTTCCGAAAATATATCCCCCCAATAAAACAAGCCCTCCCAGCCATGTGAATGTATATTTCGGATATCTGCTAACTTCCATAGTTTACAATTAACAATTGAAAAACAAAGATAATTGATTTTATACGAAACACAGCCTAATATTGGTTTTCAGAGATAAAAATCCCAAATCTATTTAAGCAGCCAGATAATTAAATCGCATGGAAATACTATCCGGTTATCATAAAAATTTATAAATCTTCTTCTAAGCATTTTTTATGAAGTAACTTTGCAGCTTAATTTTTTCACATGGATAATTTAGTAAATCGGTCAGAGAATGTTAACTTATCCTTGATTACTTATGTATGTTTTACTTTTGTAGGATATTTCATCATAGGATTATCTCTGTCTGTTCTTCCGATCTTTATTAATAAAAGTTTAGGATTTAGTTTAGTAATTGCAGGATTAGTCATCAGCTTACAATATGTTTCCACCTTTTTTCTGAGAGCGTATTCAGGAAAAATTATTGATGGAAAAGGTCCTAAACCCGCCGTTTTATTCAGTATGATCAGTTTCTCTCTAACCGGAATTTTCCTGATGATTGCTTATTATTTTAAATTTTCACCCTATATAAGTCTTTCTTTTTTAGTAATTACCCGCTTACTGACAGGCTGTGCAGAAGGAATGATCGGGGCAAGCCCCATCAACTGGGCAATTATGGCAGTGGGTGAAGAACATACCGCAAAAATTATTTCCTATAATGGTGTTGCATCTTATGGAGCACTTGCCATCGGAGCTTCTTTGGGCGTTACCATTGAACATAAATTTGGCCTCTATGGTATTGGAGTTCTTTCCATCGTCTTCGGAATTTTAGGATTTCTTTATGCTAGAACCAAGGAAAATAAAACAAACACCCATCCTCAGGAATCCCAGTCTTTCTGGAAAGTATTGGGAAAAGTTGCTCCTTTTGGAGTATGTCTGGCTTTGGGAGGGATCGGTTTTGCCTCTATCTCCACATTCATTACTTTATACTACAATCATTTCCACTGGAATAACGGGGCATTATGTTTAAGCGTTTTCGGAGGCTTATTTGTTGTCGGAAGACTTATTTTCAACAATGTAATTAATAATTATGGAGGAATAAGGGTAGCAATTGCCTGTCTTCTGGTAGAAACGATCGGACTTTTAATCATTGCTTTTGCCTCCAATCAGGAAGTCGCTCTTATCGGAGCGGGAGTTACAGGTTTAGGGTTTTCATTAATTTTTCCTGCATTAGGCGTTGTTGCCATCAAAAGCGTTTCACCTTCAAGTCAGGGCTCAGCATTGGCAGGATATGGGCTTTTTATCGATCTTTCATTAGGCGTTGCCGGACCATTAATTGGAGGAGTTGCAGATATTTATGGAATGAGCTACATTTTCCCTTTCAGTGCCGGAATGGTTTTCATTGGTTTAGGATTGGCATATTTACTTAAAAGAAAGTCCTCTGGTTTAAATCAGAGTTAAATTCAATTTTCAGGATTCGACAAAATTCACGATTTTTGCAACTTCAAAATACGATATGTCAGACTTAATCAAAGAAATAGAAAAAAGAAAAACCTTCGGGATTATCTCTCACCCTGATGCCGGAAAAACCACTCTTACAGAAAAGCTGCTGCTTTTCGGGGGCGCGATTCAGGAAGCGGGCGCGGTAAAATCCAACAAAATAAAAAAAGGAGCCACCTCCGACTTTATGGAAATTGAAAGACAGAGAGGGATCTCCGTGGCAACTTCCGTATTGGCTTTTGAATACAGGGATCACAAAATCAATATTCTGGATACTCCGGGTCACAAGGATTTTGCTGAAGACACATACAGAACTTTAACTGCAGTAGATTCCGTAATCGTTGTGATTGACGTTGCCAAAGGGGTTGAGGAACAGACCGAAAAATTGGTTCAGGTTTGCAGAATGAGAAACATTCCGATGCTGGTTTTCATCAATAAGCTTGACCGTGAAGGTAAGGATGCTTTCGATTTGCTGGATGAAGTGGAACAGAAATTAGGATTAACGGTTTGTCCGCTTTCTTTGCCAATCGGTATGGGAAGCGACTTCCAGGGAATTTATAACATCTGGGAAAACAATATTCAGTTGTTTTTGGAAGAGAAAAAACAGAAAGTTGGAGATTCTATTAAATTTGATGACATTAATGATGCTTCTATTGATGAAGTGATCGGAGAAAAAGCAGCAAAAACATTAAGAGACGAGCTTGATTTAGTTCAATCTGTTTACCCTGAGTTTAACCGTGATGATTATATGAAGGGTGATCTTCAGCCGGTTTTCTTTGGTTCTGCTTTAAATAATTTTGGAGTTCGCGAATTGTTGGATGCTTTCATCGATATTGCTCCAATGCCGCAGCCAAAAGAAAGTGACACTCGTCTTGTGAAGCCTGAAGAAAGCACTTTCACAGGTTTTGTTTTCAAAATCCACGCCAACATGGATCCGAAGCATAGGGACAGATTAGCTTTCGTAAAAATTGTTTCCGGAACTTTCAAAAGAAATGAAAATTACCTATTGGTAAGAGAGGGAAAGAAAATGAAATTCTCTTCACCAAATGCCTTCTTCGCAGATAAAAAAGAAGTGGTAGACGAAAGTTTCCCAGGAGATATCGTAGGTCTTCACGATACGGGAAGTTTCAGAATCGGTGATACTTTAACTGGAGGTGAAAAACTCAACTTCAAAGGAATTCCGAGCTTCTCTCCTGAACATTTCAGATATATTAACAACAATGATCCGTTAAAGGCAAAACAATTGGCAAAAGGTATCGATCAGCTTATGGATGAAGGTGTTGCACAGCTCTTTACACTTGAAATGAATAACAGAAAGATCATTGGAACAGTTGGAGCACTTCAATATGAAGTTATCCAGTATCGTCTGGAGCACGAATATGGGGCAAAATGTTCTTATGAACCACTTTCTATGCATAAAGCTTGTTGGGTTGAAGCCGATGAAAAGTCTGATGAATTCAAAGAATTTGCAAGATTAAAGCAGAGATTCTTGGCAAGAGATAAATATAACCAGTTGGTTTTCTTAGCTGACTCTTCTTTCACCATTCACATGACGCAGGAGAAATTCCCGAATGTGAAACTGCATTTTATCAGTGAGTTTAAGAATGCTTAATTAAATAAGAAAGGTTTTATCAATATAATCCGTAGAGTTTTCTGCGGATTTTTACATTCTAACCTAAACCTCAAAAAAAAAATTTTATTCAAAAATGATTTCAGAATATGAATTTAATGACTTTAAAAATAATCTTGATCAACTAACTAAAAAGGGGAATCCTTTAATAAAAGGAAATCCGTTAGCTTCATTAAGCTTAAATTTTTCTACAAAACCATTCTATGGAAATATTAGTAAAAATAAATTTATAATATCTAAAAACGCAAATATGAACTTAGTACCATATTTAATAAGGGGTACTTTTAAAAAGAGGGGAAATCAAACGGAAATATTTTATGAAATAATTCAGATGAGATTTGCATATCATTGGTTTCGAATTTTTCCTTTCGTAGGTAATGTTATTGGCTCAATTTTCATTATCAAAAATTTAGAAACAATCATCAAAGCTTTAAATTTTTGGGAAATATTATTTGTTTTATTAATTATTGAAGTTTTACTTTTTGCACCAATTTTCACTAATAGAATTAAGAAAAGAAAATTCGAAAAAGAGTTTATAAAAAGAATGAAAATTATTAGCAGCTAACAAAAAATTATAAAAACTCTTGTAAAATACCTTATAAACCGTTTTACAAAACAATATCAATCAATCCATTAACATTTTACACTCAATAAACTATTCCTTTACAATCTTTACAAAACCTTCCCTCCTAATTTTACCACATCGAAAAATTAATGTTATGAAAAAATTCATTTTATTGGTTGCTATATCAAGCACGTTTATCATGTGTAAAAAGGGAGAATCTGCGGTTTCAAAATTAGAAGATGCCACCCATTCTGCCGACAGTACAATTTCTGCAGCTTCTGAAAAAATTAATGAAGTAAATAATACCGCTAAGGCAGCACTGGATTCCGCAGATATTAGGATCAAAGACTTTGAAAACGCCAAAGAAAAGGTAAAGGAGCAGTTTGAAAACACTTCAAAAATAGTAGACTCCCTTTCCGATAAAATTTCATCTGTAAAACTGGAAACAAAAAAAGAGAAAAAGGATTCTGCAAAAAAAGAGGAAAAAATTATAGTAAATGTTCCGGCTCCGAAAGTCATCAAAGAAACTAAAACCATCTATAAAGACAGGCCTAAAACAGAAAACTTTGAGCTGAATGTTCCTAAAAATAAAATGGTAAAAACTGGGGTATTGGAATTAAGTGTAGACGATGCGGAACTTGCAAGAGAAACTGTAAAAGAAGAAGTGAAAAAATATGATGGTTTTATAAAAAGTGAAAATACCTCACTAAACAACAACGATAAGAAAATTGCTTATCTTAAAGTAAGAGTTCCTATTCAAAAATTTGAATATCTGGTGGAAGATCTTAGCTACAATATTGGTACGGTTGAAAACAAAGGGATTGAAGTTTCAGGTCAGGATTTTATTCAGAATACGATGTGTGAAGTTGACATAACCCTGTACGGAAAAGAAGGCAGCTACACTCAAAATAAGGAACCCAAAACATTCGGAGAGAAAACATTTGCTGCCGTTTCTTCCGGCTGGGAGGTAATCACGTCTGTTTTCTTATTTATTCTTCCGTTATGGCCGCTATTTTTAATAATAG
This sequence comes from Chryseobacterium sp., assembly GCA_039594975.1. Taxonomy (GTDB): domain Bacteria; phylum Bacteroidota; class Bacteroidia; order Flavobacteriales; family Weeksellaceae; genus Chryseobacterium. The sequence continues at coordinate 36,060 of JBCNMJ010000027.1, forward strand.
GTATTGGATATTATTTTTACAAAAAGAGAAATAAAAACACTCCCAATAATGATTCTGATTCCAAGTAAGTTAATCTTACGCAAAACTATATAATAAACTTGTCATTCTGACACAGCCTGAAGGGATACCAACGTAGTTCAAAGAATCTCATGCATTCTAAAAGATTCTTTATTTCTCTTCTGAACTTCGTTCGTAAATTTTCAATTCATATTCAGAATGACAGCTTTTTAATTTTATTTTAATTCCGTTTACGTTTTAAACTCATCAGTTCTTCTTAAATTTATACTAGAAATGATTTAACAAAAAATCCCATTTTAAAGGTGGATTATAGACGTAAAATATAATATATTATATTATTAATTTTTGTGGTTCGTGTGAAAGTAAAAAGGCTCCCAGATTGGAAGCCTTTTACTATTTCAATATATAATTAAGCAATTACTTTGCAATGCTTCTTGAAATTACGATCTTCTGGATTTCAGAAGTTCCTTCATAGATCTGAGTGATTTTAGCATCTCTCATTAATCTTTCTACGTGATATTCTTTAACATATCCGTATCCACCGTGAATTTGCACCGCTTCAATAGTAGTATCCATAGCTACCTGAGAAGCGTATAATTTTGCCATAGCTCCGCTTTCAGAGATATCTTTTCCTGCATCTTTTTCACAAGCAGCTTTAAAGCAAAGCATTCTTGCTGCAGTAATCTGAGTTGCCATATCAGCTAATTTAAATGCAACCGCCTGGTGATTGATAATTTCAGTTTTGAAAGCTTTTCTAGTCTTGGCATATTTCAAAGCCAATTCGTAAGCTCCTGAAGCGATTCCTAAAGCCTGAGAAGCAATACCGATTCTACCTCCGTTCAAAACAGCCATTGCGAAATTGAATCCGAAACCGTCTTCCCCGATTCTGTTCTCTTTGGGTACTTTTACGTTGTTGAAGATCAAAGAATGCGTATCACTTCCTCTGATTCCTAACTTATCCTCTTTAGTTCCGATTTCGAAACCTTCCCATCCTTTTTCAACGATGAAAGCATTGATACCTTTATGTTTTTTCTCAGGATCAGTCTGTGCAATTACAATATAGTAAGTAGCAGTACCACCATTGGTGATCCAGTTTTTGATCCCGTTTAGTAAATAATAATCTCCTTTATCTTCAGCGGTTGTTTTCTGAGAAGTAGCATCAGAACCTGCTTCAGGCTCAGACAAAGCAAATGCTCCGATTACCTGCCCGCTTGCAAGAGGAGTAAGATATTTTACCTTTTGCTCTTCAGAAGCGAATTTTTCAAGCCCTGCACACACCAATGAGTTATTTACAGACATTACAACAGCTGCAGAAGCATCAATTTTTGCAATCTCTTCCATTGCCAAAACGTAAGAAACGCTATCCATTCCTGCACCTCCGTATTTAGGATCTACCATCATTCCCAAAAGTCCCATTTCTCCCATTTTCTTAACCTGTTCTGCAGGAAACTTCTGGTCGCGGTCTCTTTCGATTACTCCCGGTAATAGTTCGTTTTGAGCAAAATCTCTCGCTGCCTGCTGAATCATCAGCTGTTCTTCTGATAAATTAAAGTCCATAAAAATTGAATAATTAGATGGTCGTAAATTTACACTTTTTAAGCAAATCTGAAAAAATAATTGCAATTTGAAAATTATAGTGAGATATATGCTATTTTTACAAAAATGCTTATATTTAGATTTCTTTATAAATTACATAAAAAATTATGAC
>JBCNMJ010000028.1:0-37257 GCA_039594975.1 Chryseobacterium sp.
ACGTGATAATTGCGGCAAATAATTTTGCAAAAAAATAGTTTTTTTTCATAATGTTAATATTTAAAAATTAAATGTTTAAGCTAAATTATGAAAAAAACACTAATAATTGAATTTTTAAATTAAATAGTTATATTTTTTAGTTTTTTGTTGGTTTATTTATTGAGAAAATCGTGAATGACTTTCGCTTTAACTTTTCCAACGATCTCCTCCAAAGTCTCCAAATTGGATTCTTTTATACGTTTTACAGATTTCAGTTTTGAAAGCAATAATTCAATCGTTTTTTCTCCCACTCCCGGAACTTCCTCCAGTTCAGATTTTATGGTAGAGTTTTTCCTTCTGGTTCTGTGATGTTTTACTCCGAAACGGTGGGCTTCATCCCTTACTCTTTGCAGAATTTTTAATGTTTCCGATTTTTTATCAAGATATAAAGGAATAGGATCTTCGGGAAAGAAAATCTCTTCCAGTCTTTTTGCAATTCCGACGATGGTGATTTTGCCATATAACCCTAGTAAACGTAAGCTTTTTACAGCTGAAGATAACTGTCCCTTTCCTCCGTCAATTAAAATCAATTGAGGTAAGGTTTCTCCCTCATCTAACATTCTTTTGTATCGGCGGTAAATTACCTCTTCCATAGTGGCAAAGTCATTCGGACCCTCGACTGTTTTGGGATGGAAAATTCTATAGTCGGTTTTACTTGGCTTTCCGTCTTTGAATACAACACAGGCGGAAACAGGATTTGTACCCTGGATGTTTGAATTATCAAAACCTTCAATGTGTCTTGGCTCAACAGGCATTCTCAATAACTTCTGCATTTCTGCCATGATCCTGTTGGTATGTCTTTCAGGATCTACAATCTGAACCTGTTTTAATTTTTCTAAACGGTATTCTTTTGCATTTTTTTCGGATAGCTCTACGATACGTTTTTTATCACCTACTTTTGGAACGATCAGTTTTACATTTGGGATTTCAACAGATAAATGGAAGGGAAGAAGAACTTCTTTTGAATCGGAACTAAACTTTTGTCTGATTTCAATTAAAGCCTCTTCCATAATATCTTCATCGGATTCCTCAAGGATTTTTTTAATTTCAGTGGTAAAACTCTGAATGATATTTCCGTTTCTGATCTTAAAGAAATTTACATAAGCAGCTGTTTCATCACTTGTCATTCCAAATACATCCACATCGTCAATATTCGGATTCACCACCGTATTTTTAGCCTGATAATCTTCAAGAATATCAAGTCTTTCCTTTATTAGCTGAGCCTGTTCAAACTGCAGGTTTTCTGCATGTTTCATCATCTGGTTAATCAGATACTCTTTGGCTTTCCGGAATTCTCCTTTGATGATTCCGCGAATAGCATCGATTTTTTCATCATAGTCTTCCTTGCTTTCAAGTCCTTCACAAGGTCCTTCACAATTTTTAATGTGATATTCCAGACAGACTTTATATTTTCCGTCATCAATTTTACTGGGAGCAAGATTGAGATTACAGGTTCTGAGCTTGTAAATATGCTTAATGGTATCCAACAAAATTTTAGCAGGACGTACTTTCGCATACGGACCGTAATATTCAGATCCGTCTTTGATAACGTTTCTGGTCAGGAATATTCTCGGAAAATCTTCATTTTTGATGCAAATCCACGGATAAGTCTTGTCATCTTTCAACATCACATTGTAAAACGGTTGATGTTCTTTGATCAGGTTGTTTTCTAATAAAAGAGCATCATACTCACTGTTTACAATAGTGGTTTCTAATCGCTGGATCTTTCCGACCATGATTTTGATACGGTATCCGGAAAGGTTTTTGTTGAAATAAGAAAGAACCCTTTTCTTTAAATTTTTTGCCTTACCAACGTATAAAAGCTGGTCGTTTTTGTCATAATAACGATAAACACCGGGTTCGGAAGGTAAAGTTTTAAGCTGCAGTTCTAAAGAAGGATTCATATAACAAAATTACGGAATTTAAAGCCATAAAAAAAGCTGCAGAGTTTCTACAGCTTTATAATATATGTTAATATTAAATTTTATCCGTTACTCATTTCGGTGTATTGATAAACCAAGAAGCTGAAATAATCCCATTCTACAGAGTTCTTAGGATATTTTTTAATAAATTCCGCATTGTCACCAAAAAGAAAATCATAATTGTCTTCAAAATCATCTTTGTGAAGCCACATTACTTTATCGCCTTTTTTGACATAATAAGATTTGATAACGCCACCACCTAATTGAGGAGAGCCCATCACAGAGAATCCTGTAGTTTCCTTAGCTCTCGGATCATGATAAACAGAGATAATTTCATCAAATTCAGGATTGATAACCTGCATCAGAAATTCTTTATCATTTTTTTTATTTTTCAAGGAAACTGTTTGATTTACAAAATGGATACGGTCATTCGTTGTTGTGTTTTTCAATTTCTTAGTCTGATAATTTCTAATGTTCCCCATATATTTGGCAACTTTCATAAATTTTTCAGCTCCGTTTGGAAATACATACATTTCACTGATATTATCGGCTAGAAGAACAGTCGTTTTTTTCGTAATACTATCTTTAAGAGTTACCTCAAATATCTGTCCTTTTTTAGTATCGATTTTACCACAGAAACCTTTTATTGTTGTACCATCTTTTAAAGTAACTGTTGATGTTTTTTTAGGAGATGGAGAATTAAATCCTTCATTAAAAAGGTATTGTTCCATCTTTTTGATTTCTTCTTTGGAGTATTTTACTTTCTGGGCGAAAGAAGCAGTGCTTACAAGAAACAATGCAAGCAGCATAGTTTTAAATTTCATAGTGTTATTAATTTTTTATTTAAGGCTATAAAAATAACAATTTGTTCAGATAAAATATGACGTTGAAAAATCAGTTTTTCCAATTATTGTTAAATGTGTAATTTTAAGACAAAATTTTGAGAATGATATACGGTGTAGATGTTTTCAGTTTCCATGATGTATTGGAAATTTGTAAAGCTCCAAATAAAGCTAAACTGAACAAAGCTGCGAAGGAACAAATCCTAAAATCACAGAAGAATGTTCAGAAGATTGTAGATTCAGATCGTTGTGTTTACGGTATTAATACAGGGTTTGGTCCTCTTTGTGATACAAAAATCTCTGCTGACGAAACAGCACAATTACAATATAATCTGATCATCTCTCACGCAGTAGGGGTAGGAAAACCAATTGACAAAGAACTTTCAAAAATTATGATAATTGCTAAAGTTCACGCGTTGTCAAAAGGATTTTCGGGAGTTTCTTTAGAAGTGATCGAGAGAATGATTGTCATGTTAGAAAAGGACATTATTCCGGTTGTTCCTGAGCAAGGTTCGGTGGGTGCTTCGGGAGATTTAGCACCTTTGTCACATCTTGTTTTACCCCTTTTAGGACTTGGAAAAGTTTGGGTAGGAAATGAAATTTTTGAAACGGCTGAAGTTTTAGAAAAAAATGGTCTTCAACCATTGGTTTTAGGACCAAAAGAAGGATTGGGATTAATCAACGGAACTCAGTTTATTCTTGCCCATGCGATTAAAGGATTAGAAAAATTTGAATATTTATTAGATCTTGCTGATATGACTGCTGCAATGAGCCTTGAAGCATACAGAGGTTCTGCAAGTCCGTTTAAAAAAGAGCTTCATGAAATCAGACCATTTGAAGGAAGTAAAAAAGTGGCCACAAGAATGCTGAAATTCCTGAAAGGTTCAGAAAACCTGAAAGCACACGAAGATTGCGAAAGAGTCCAGGATCCTTATTCAATGAGATGCGTTCCGCAGGTCCATGGAGCGAGTAGAAATGCTTTTGAACATTTAAAGATGATGGCAGAAACGGAACTAAATTCTGTAACAGATAATCCGATCGTTTTAAGTGCTGAAGAATCAATTTCTGGAGGAAACTTCCACGGTCAGCTGATGGCTTTACCATTAGATTATGCAACGTTGGCTGCTGCTGAATTAGGAAATATTTCAGACAGAAGAAGTTATTTATTATTGGAAGGAAAATATGGCTTACCAAGATTGTTGACGGAAAGCTCAGGATTAAATTCAGGATTTATGATCCCTCAGTATACTTCCGCAGCGTTGGTTACAGAAAATAAAACATTGTGTTTCCCAGCTTCGGCTGACTCAATTCCTACAAGTTTAGGACAGGAAGATCACGTTTCGATGGGAAGTATCTCCGGAAGAAAATTCAATCAGGTTTTAGGTAATTTGGTTAATATTCTATCTGTTGAATTGATGTTTGCAGCACAAGGGTTAGAATTCAGAAGACCTTCAAAATGCTCAAAAATCATTGAAGAAAACTATGCAATTCTTCGTTCAAAAGTTGCTAAGCTTGAAGATGATCGTTTGATCGGACAAGATATGTTGGCCATCGCAGAATTGATTAATGAAAGAAAATTTGTAGTTAATTAAGTATCGAACTGTAGATGAAAAAAGCTTTTTGTATAGCCATGCTTGTATTGGGAATGTTTTCTTATTCTCAAACGAAACAGGATAAAGTAAAAGAATTAATTTCTTTAAGCGGTACTTTTCCGGTTACAAAACAAGCCGAAAAAACTTTGATTGCTAATTACAAGAAGCAATACAGCAATGTTCCTGATTCTGCATGGGAGTCTATTGAAAAGAAAGTGAATATTGACAATCTTATTAATGATGTGGCTGTAATTTACGGGAGTAAGTTTTCTGAAAAAGAAATTGATCAATTGCTTATTTTTTATAAATCGGATTTGGGGAAAAAGGTGATTCAAAATACACCAAGCATCATGACTGAAATTCAAACAGCAGCAGGTAACTGGGCTAAGAATATTACTGAAACAATTAACGGAGATTTAGAAAAAATGGGTTATTTACAATCTCCGCCTCCTATGGAATCAAGTCCTAATCCTCCTATGCGTAAATAGAATAAATTAAAAAGCTTCCGTTTCAGGAAGCTTTTTAATTGTTTACAACATTTAAAAGATTATAAAATCAAAATCATCTTAAATAAGTAATTTTGTGTAAATATTCATTCAATGGGAATTAAAAGAACAGATTCTTCCAATTCAGATTTTCAGCATTTAGTACAATTTTTAGATCAGGATTTAGCCATTCGTGACGGTGATGAACACGGGTTCTATCATCAGTTTAATTCGATTAACCAACTGAGAAACTGTGTTCTTCTCTATATAAATGAAAAGCCCGCAGGATGTGGAGCTTTTAAAAAATTTGAAGACGATACCGTAGAAATCAAAAGAATGTATGTATTGCCTGAACACAGAGGTAATGGCTATGCATCAAAAATTCTTAACGAACTCGAAATCTGGGCAAAAAGTGAAGGCTTCAAATTTGGTATTTTGGAAACAGGACTTAAACAACCGGAAGCAATTGCTCTATACAATAAAAATGGCTACAGTCTCATTCCTAATTACGGACAATATGTTGGGGTTGAGAATAGTGTTTGCTATAAAAAGGAGCTGTAAATCATTAGGTTAATATTTTTAGCATAATAAAATTAATAGTAAATTAAACTTTAAATATTTTTAATTCAATGTAAAGTGATACCTTGGTTAGACCAATCAAATATTATTTTATATGAAAAAAAATGTCTTTTATCTACTTCTATTGTTTTTTGTTTTCACTGCCTGTAGCAGGGAAGATCTTCAAAACAATCCAGGAAACATTGAAGTGGCACAGAAAGATCCTCTGACAGCCAAACAAATCAATGAAAAAATTAATGAAACCATTAAAACGAAAGAAAGGTTTTCCTGGAATGAATCCTCTGATCATTTCGTGTGGAGTGCCATTTTTCAGGGGAATAAAATTGCTTCTATCGGATTCGGTTCTTCTTTTGACAGAAGCTTGACGCCGGATAATAAAGCGATTGAGGAAGAAATTTTAAAAGTAATTGAACGGTATGAAGGAAAAACGGGAAGAACTTTATTATCTTCAGATGAGTATTTAAATCAAATCGATGTAATGATAGAAAAGCAGGAAACCGTGATTGCTCTTAGAAAAATGAAAAATATCCGTTATCTGGAGCCTGCAGATTATCATTATTTTGAAAATGAACAAAAATTCGGAGCAACATCAAAATCGAGCAGTGGTTCATCAGGATGTGGATTTGAATCAACAGCTTTAAGTGCTTCAGATTACACAACCGTAACACCTAATGCAAAAGCACCCTGGTCTTTTACAAAACATAATATCATCAATGCTTGGAGCTACAGTACAGGCGCAGGAATTACTATTGGTGTGATTGACAGTGGGGTTTCTCCTGAACAAACTTTACTGGGAAGCAGCTTCAATAATGGGCTTTCCTCAGGTAGAACGATCAGTAAAAATGGAGTCTATGTAGATTCAGTCTGGCCATGGAGTACAGGTTATGACGGTTCTGCAGATCAATGCGGTCACGGAACAAGTATGGCTTCGGCAATAGCATCTCCTCGAAACAATCAGGGGCAGCCGGTTGGTGTTGCTTATAATGCGAATCTGGTAACCTATAGAGCTGCTTCAAACGTTGTACTTGATGGATATCACGAACAAAACGGAGTGAAGATTGCGTTTACAGAGCTGGGAAACAACACTAGTGTTAAAATCATTTCAATGTCAATGGGACATATTTTCTCTGTCGGAAAAATTGAAGATGGGGTAAAATATGCTTACTCAAAAGGAAAACTGATTTTTTGTGCGGGAGGAACCTCCACAAGCTTTACGAATTTTGTAGGGGTGATTTTTCCGGCTTGGATGTCTGAAACCCAGGCAATCACCGGAGTAAAAGAAAATACTTCCAACCAAAAATGCGACGTGTGTCATTCGGGAGCGGAAATTGATTTTACTTATCAAATGGAAAGAGCTTCAGGAAACAGTATTCCGGTCCTGAGTTATTACAACGCACAAACCGATTATGTAGGAGGCTCTTCTGTAGCAACAGCTTCTACAGCTGGAATTGCAGCTTTGGTATGGGCTAAAAATCCTTCATGGACGAGAGATCAGGTTCTGAATAAAATGAGACAGTCAGCCACGTATTATCCGACTCCGAATTCAGACTATGGATATGGAAATATTAATGTGTTACAAGCTGTCCAATAAATAATCTTAAACTAAAAAATCAAAAAAGACGGAAATATTTCAGGTTAATCTCCCAGCTGATAATCTAAAGGAAGCATATTTTCAATTTTATTTTTTGTAAAGTCTCCTTCAGCAATCAGTAAATCAGGAGTTGAGATGTTTCCGTCTTTTGAAACTTCAAAAGTTTCGCCTTCAGGATGTAAGTAGGATGAAATAACAACAGGAATTGTTGTTTTTATAAACTGTTTTCCTTTCAGTTCATAGTAATACTTAGAATAATTCACCTGTAGCATATCCTTAAAACTGAAAAGAACATTTTTTCCATCTCTTTTCACGTAATCAGAATCCGGAATCATGGTTTTCGTGATGGCTAAAGCGTAAGGCTTTTGGCTGTTCTTTCTGTGTGAAATATCACTGATCTCCTCTGGAATTTTCAAAAGTGTTTTTGAAGTTCTGGCCATTTCCTTGAAATTTTTCAGGATGTTCAGTTCTTCTGAAGTAGGATATTTCGGATTTGGAATTTGTACGACATGGTTTACTATAAATTTATCTTCTGAAATTGTATTGTTATAAATACTTCTGAAAAAATGGAGCATACTTCCGTCATAGGCGTTCATCCTGTTGAGCTTTACTTTATTAGAATTTTTAGTTTCCTTAAAAAAGCTTGTTCCTGTATAGTTGACCATATTGGAATTGAAATCGGCAGAGAAGCTCATGAGGTTATATTCAATCTCGTATCCTAAGTTTTTATTTTCAATAATTAAAGTTTTCGGAGCTTTTACCTTTAATATTTTGTTCTTTTTATCGTACGCGAATTTTAAAGATCTTTGATTTTTAATTTTCACATTTTCCTGATCATTTCCGATAAAAGTATTAAGGAAATAACGGATATAATTCTTGTACGCTTCTTCAGTGAAAGGAATGATGGTTACCTCTTCAATGGTATTGGTCTTGAGTAAAACAACTTTTAATTTTTTATTTAAAACTTCCGAAACAGGAGTTGCAAAAGTTTCGTAATCTTCTTTCTGGAAAATAACATTCCCGATATTTTTTGATGGTAAATTGAGGCTGAAGCTTCCGTCTTCTTTAGAAGTTGTTCCGATTTTTGTTCCATCAATATAAATGGAGACATTAGGAATTTTTTGTTCCGCATCGTTTACTACCGTTCCTTGTATCATTTGAGCAATTGAAAAGGAAAACGGAAGCAGAAATAAAAAAAGTAATACTGTTTTTTTCATGGTAAACAATATTACTAAATTTTTAGTGATAAAAAAATACTTAAAAATAAGTTCTTATCCGATTCTCACACTGGTCATACTTAGAGATCCCCCGATTAACTCATCATTAAATAAGGTTAAATTTTCTGCCTTGTCCTTCAATCCTAATGTATAAATCAAAGGAAAATAATGATCAGGTGTAGGAACGGCATATTGCAGTGAAGTTCCCTGTTTCTGATAATCAATAATATTTTGGAAATTTCCGTCCAAAAGCCAGTTGTTTGTTTTTTCGCGGGCTTCAATCGCCCAATCCCAGCCGGCTCCGACTGTATTGATGTTTCTCCAGTCGATCAGTCTAAGGTTGTGTACGATATTGCCGCTTCCGATAATTAAAATTCCTTTTTCACGGAGTTTATTGAGTCTTTTCGCCAGATCAAAATGATATTGTGAAGGTTTTGTATAATCAATGCTCATTTGAATCACCGGAATATCCGCATTAGGATACATATGCTTAATAACCGACCATGCGCCATGATCCAGTCCCCAATTATGGTCTTCTTCCACTACAACAGGAGCCAAAAGTTCTGCTGTTTCTTTTGCCAGTTCAGGATCTCCCGGAGCGGGATATTGCACATCAAACAATGCTTGTGGAAAGCCTCCGAAATCATGAATTGTTCTTGGCACATCCATCGCAGTTACTTTCGTTCCATGTGTAAACCAGTGTGCGGAAATACACAAAATTGCATTCGGTTTCGGAATTTCAGTGGCTGCTTTTCTGAAACCTTGTACAAACTGATTTTCCTCAATGGCGTTCATCGGTGAGCCATGCCCAAGAAAAAGAACAGGCATTCGCTGGGTATTACCGAAGTTTTTGCTTATGTTTTGTAAATCGTTTAGGTTCATATTGATAATATAGAAAAACAAAAAAGGTTCAAGGTTTTAGAAAAATCCCCGAACCTTTTAAGATATTTGTTAAAAATTATGCCTGCTTTACGAACTGTAATTCACCTGCCAATTTTACTTCATCACTTACCATTACACCTCCTGCTTCAAGAGCTGCATTCCAGTTCAGTCCGAAATCTTTTCTGTTGATTTTTCCTTCGAAAGAAAATCCAGCTTTTGTATTTCCCCATGGGTCTACATTGATCCCGTTGAAATCCACATCAAGAGCTACAGGTTTTGTAATTCCATTGATTGTAAGATTTCCTGTAACGTTTCCGTTCAATGACTGAGCATCGAAAGTGATGGTAGGATTTGCTTCAGCATTGAAGAACTCAGCAGATTTCAAGTGATTATCTCTGTCTGTATTATGTGTAGAAATAGAGGCAGTCTGAATCGTTGCTGTTGTTTTAGCATTAGCAAAACTATCATCATCAGCTTCGATTTCTGCATTGAAGTTGGTGAAGTTTCCTTTGATATTAGAAATCATCATGTGTTTTACTTTGAAAGTAATTTCACTATGCGCTGGGTCTAGGTTCCATTTTGTTGCCATTGTAATATTATTTTTTGTTGTTATTTATACTGCAAATTTATATCAAGAGACAGACACAAGTCATTGATATAGGATAAGAAATTATTTCTGTTTTATTTTTTTAATAGTACAATGTATTATTGATGATAATAAAGGTTTTTTTGACACTTGTCATTTCGACGATATGAGGAATCCAAATTACGATCAATAGATTCTTCATTCCACTCTGTTTCATTCAGAATGACAAACAATAATTATTAGCAACAACAGACAATTATATAAATGTTAAAAACTCACTATTAAGGTAGGAAATAAATTTCTATCTGTGTATCAATATGGTTTTACAATCTTTTATTTTAACGTTTCTTAACGTGTGGGTTTTATTTCTTATTTTTGGTGGATTCAATTTTTTACAATGAAATTACATAAGTTTTCTTTATTGATGCTGGTTTTGGGAAGTTCTGCATTTGCGCAGACCCAAAAATTTACGATGGCGGAGGCTGTTAATGGTTTAAGAAGCAATCTTGCAGTGAAAAATATTTCTCAGTTTTCATGGTCGAATGACGGGAAATCATACATTCAGGCAGTGAAAGGCGGATACCTGATCACAGACTTAAAAACCAATAAACAGGATACACTGGTATCTTTATCTCAGTTAAATAAAAGTATTGCGAATAATAAGCTTAAAGCGATTCCGCAGATTAAATTTATAAATAATTCTAACGGATATTTTAATTCTGATGATCAGATGACCTGGGTTGAAAAATCCGGAAGTGACTGGAAAGTAAAGAATACTGTTGCAGTAGACAAAGAAGCTTCAAATATCAAAATCTTCGGAGATAATGAAACTTTTGCATTTACGGTAAAGAATAATTTATTTGTGAATAAAGACGGAAAAACAATTGCCGTAACGAATGACTCTAATGAAAATATTCTGAATGGTGCTTCCAATGTTCACAGAAATGAGTTCGGAATTGATACCGGAATCTTTCCTGCACCGAACTCTGAAAGTGTAGCATTCTATAGAATGGATCAGACAATGGTTGCAGATTATCCAATCATCGACTGGTCAGTAACTCCGGCTGTCAATCACAATATTAAATATCCGATGGCCGGGCAAACTTCGCATCAGGTTACGTTAGGGGTCTTCAATATTAAAACTCAGTCAACCACATTTTTAAACATTGAAGGTGAAAAAGATCAGTATTTAACAGCGGTTACATGGAGTCCCGATTCAAAATATATTTTTGTAGCGGTATTGAACAGAGGGCAGAATCATATGAAAATGAATCAGTATGATGCGGCTACGGGGAATTTAGTAAAAACTTTATTTGAGGAAACCAGTGATAAATATGTTGAACCGCAGCATCCATTGACTTTCTTTCCGAATTCCAATACGGATTTTATCTGGCAGAGCCAAAGAACAGGTTATAATCATTTATTCCATTATAGCTTAGAAAAAGGATTGATCGCTCAGATCACGAAAGGGGATTGGCTGGTAACAGACATTTTAGGATTTAATGAAAGTAAAAAGGAAATTTATTTCACTTCTACAAAAGAAACTCCCTTAGAAAAACATTTGTACAGAATTAACTGGACGAATTTCAAAATGCAGCGAATGGATAATGCAGAAGGAGTTCACGCAGGAATTTTAAGCAGCGATGGAAATTATCTGTATGATTCTTACAGCAATGCAAATACGCCTAGAGTTGTTAATGTGATTAATACCAATACATTAAAATCAACGAATATTCTTACCGCTGAAAATACATTAAAAAATTATCAGAGACCTGAGATCAAAAGTGTAAATTTCAAAGCAGATGACGGTACGATCCTGTATGGCAAAATGATTCTTCCTACAGATTTTGATGCGAATAAAAAATATCCGGCAATTGTTTATTTATACAACGGACCGCATTTGCAATTAATTACTAATACATTCCCGGCTTCCGGAAACCTGTGGTATGAATATATGGCTCAAAACGGATATATCATCTTCACGATGGATGGAAGAGGTTCTGCTAATCGCGGACTGAAATTTGAGCAGGCGGTATTCAGAAATTTAGGAACAACGGAAATGAATGATCAGATGAAAGGAGTGGAATATTTACAGTCATTACCTTATGTAGATTCTGAAAGAATGGGAATTCACGGATGGAGCTTCGGAGGATTTATGACGACAAGCTTCATGCTTCGTAAACCTGATGTTTTCAAAGTAGGGGTTGCAGGAGGACCTGTAATCGACTGGAGTATGTATGAAATCATGTACGGAGAAAGATATATGGATACTCCACAGGAAAATCCGCAAGGCTATGCAACGGCCAATCTTTTGGATAAAGTTCAGAACTTAAAAGGAAAATTGCTAATGATTCACGGAGCACAGGATGATGTAGTAGTTTGGCAGCATTCGGTTAAATTTATCAAAGCTGCTGTAGACAATGGTGTTCAGCTGGATTATTTTGTATATCCGGGACATCCGCACAATGTAATCGGAAAAGACAGAGTACATTTGATGCAGAAGATTACAGATTATTTTGATCAGAATTTGAAGAAATAAAATATTTGAAATCCAGCCAATGAGGTTGGATTTTTTGTTTAAAAAAACAATAGTAAAGTCAGTACCGTTCTTATCAAAGATCAATGCATTTGAATTCTAAGAGGCCTAATTTTGTGTCACTAAAATCAACAATATGGAATTAGGAATAGGAATGTTCGGTGACCTGGCTTTTGATCAGACAACCGGAAAATATAAAGACGCAGGAGTAAAAATTCGCGAAATCCTTGAGCAGGTAAAATTCATGGATGAGGTAGGAATCGATGTTTTTGCAATGGGAGAGCATCACCGTCCCGATTATGCGGTGTCATCACCAGAAATTGTTTTGGCAGCAGCAGCAAGCATTACGAAAAATATAAAATTGGCAAGTGGTGTTACAGTTTTAAGTTCATCCGAGCCGGTGAAAGTATATGAGGATTTTTCGACATTGGATCTCATTTCTGACGGTCGTGCAGAAATATTTGTGGGAAGAGGAAGCTTTATAGAGTCTTTTCCTTTATATGGCTATTCTCTGAACGATTATGAGCAGCTTTTTGATGAGAAATTAGAACTATTATTAAAGATCAATTCGGAAGAAAATGTTTCCTGGTCCGGTAAGCTACGTGCACCGATGCAGAATCAAACCGTTTATCCGAGAGCCAAAAATGATGGGAAATTATCGATATGGAGAGCGGTTGGCGGAACTCCGCAATCGGTTTTGAGTGCTGCGCAATTAGGAATGCCTTTAGTGGTGGCTATTATTGGTGGAATGCCGATTCAGTTTAGAAATTTAATTGAATTTTATAAACAGGAATATAAAAAAGCAGGTCATGATGTAGATAAAATGCAGATTGCAATCCATTCTCATACTTTTGTGAGTGATGATCAAAAAGTGGTAGACGGATATTTTCATAACTATAAATCTCAGATGGACAGAATTGGAGCTTCCAGAGGTTGGGCTCCTTACACAAAAATGCAGTATGACGGAGGAAGAAGCAAAGACGGAGCGCTATTTATCGGAAGTGCGGCTGAAGTGGGTGATAAAATAGCCTATATGAAAGAAATTTTCGGAATTACAAGATTTATCGGTCACATGGATGTGGGAGATCCTTCACATGATATTATGATGAAATCTATCGAATTGTTTGGAAATGACGTGAAACCACTTATCAAAAACTTATAAAAAAGCCGCCGCTGAAATTTTTCAGAGGCGGTTTATTTTATCTCTCTAATTTTTCTTTGTAGTCATTTAAAAGAGCTGCAAGTTTTTTTGCAGACATTCCGTACGTGTCCGGAAATGCTCCCTGTTTGGATTTCATTTTGGAGGTTTCTAAAAACTTTTCATCAATATCAAACATAACCAGCCTGTTCAGGAAGATCTGTTTTGTGGTAAAGTTACTTACAGCCTGCCACGGAATGAACGTCGTTCTGGAAAGGGTTTTCATTTCAAGACCTCTTTCGTTAATCTTAAGATAAGAAGTATTCGGAATTAAGTTGATGGAAAAAATAATTAAACTGATCCCGAATAAGAAAATAATAAGAATGGCAGCCCAGATATTCCTTTCCATAAGCGAAATACCCATACAGATAAATGTAATGCTGATGAGAATCAGGATGATGTTTTTTAGCTTTCCGGGTCTTAAAGTAAGGGGTAAATTTTGCATAAGAGTCTTTAATAATCCAAGTCTATAAAATTATGAATTTTCTAAATAAGTTCAATCAAACTTCCGCGTTCTTCATCTTTTCGAATATTGAGTGACACGGGAATTTTCTCTTTCAGCTCTTCCACATGCGAAATAATTCCTACAACTCTGTTTTCTTTCTGAAGATTCATCAGGGTTTCAAATACTACATTTACGGATTCCAAGTCCTGGGTTCCGAAGCCTTCATCAATGAAGAAGAAGTTTGATTCTGATTGTGCATTACTTTGAACACTTTCTGCCAAAGCTAAAGCAAGGCTCAGAGAAACCTGGAACGCCTGTCCTCCGGAAAGTGTCTTTACGCTTCGGCATTTGCCTTCATTCAGGTAGTCTATAATTTCAAAATCATTGTTCTCATTCAGTTGCAGACTTAGCTGATTTCTTGTCATCCGGTGAAAACGCACATTGGCATGATCACACAATTGTCGTAGGTAAATGGAGGAAACATACTGTACAAAGCCGGCTCCTTTAAAGAGATTGGTCATAATCTTCAGATTTTCCGAGCGCTTTTGAAGCTGAGCCAAATCTTTTAAAAGGCCTTCTTTTTTCTTAAACTCTTTTTCCAATCGCTCAATTTCGGCAGTGATCTTTATGACTGAATTATTAACCGTTTTTACATCATTTTCAGAAGCCTTGAATTGATTTTCAAGGGCTAAAAATTCTTCTTCATTGAAAGAAAAACCCTTCAGCTTCATTTCAAGTTCAAGAATGCTGTTTCTCAGCGTTTCAAATTGAATCCTGAATTGTTGGATAGTATTTCTAGTTTCCTGAACATTGATTTCCTGTACAAGAATTTGTTGAATCTCATCCAAACTATTAAAGAACTGTTCTGACAAAGCCTTCTCAATTAAATCTTTATTGCCTGCGATGTTTTTTTCTAATTCAGAGATTCTTTTTTCCAGTTGAGAAACCACTGTTTTCTGTTCCGCAAGTTTTGGAGTAATCTCTTTTTCCTCTTTAATGAGTTGCTGATAATTCTGCTCAGTTTCATGGTTGGATTGAGAGCGTTGAGAGAGAATTTCCCCGACTTCTGTAATCGTTTTTTTCTTGTAATCAATCCAGGTTAAAACTTTTAAATTTCCTTCATTTGTTTTGATCTGTTCTTCTTTCTTGGCTTCATCAAGTCTGAATTTTTCTAAGGCTTTATTATAACTGTCCAGATTTTCTCTTTCCTTATCAAGATTTTTTTGTTCAAGACTAATTTGAAGATTCAACTCATCTATCTGTTTTTCAATGGAAAAAGATTGTTGGCGTTTTTCTTCAAAATCGTTTGGATTTTCAGCATTAAATTCTTTCCAGTTAAAGCTTTTATGATGTTCTTCAATTGTATTTTGAATCTTTTGTAAGCTTTCTTTTTCTGAGTTCAGTTGTTCTTCAAAGATTTTTTTACGGTCAATAATTTTTTCAATATCTAAAAATTGCTTTTGAATGTTCTCTTTCTGAATTTCAATCTGCTCAATCTGTTTCTGGATTTCGTTTAATTCGGAATTAACATCATCAAACTCAACAATATTCGGATGCTCCAGAGCTCCACAAAGCGGACACGATTCTCCATCATGCAGTTCATTGGCAAAATGTGCAAGTTTTTGCTGTACTTCAAGATGATTTTTCTTATCTGAAAGTAATTTTTTCTCTTTTTCTAAGGCTTCAGTCTGAGCTTTAAAATCATTTCTGAAATTTTCAGGATTGATTTCGAAGGACTTCAACTCTTCTGATATTTTTTTAAATTCAGCTTTTTTTAAACCAATTTTTTCAATTTGATTTTGAAAAACTTCATTCAGCTTTTTCTTTTCTGAAAACCAGTTTCCCACACTTAATAATAAAGCAGAGTCAAGCTTTTTCGGTTTTAAAAGTTCTGCACTTTTTGAAAGCCCTTCAATTTTTTGCTGAATTAGCTTCTGATTAGTTTCAACTTCTTTTACTTTTTTCGAACCTTTTTCGGTTCGCTCTTTCAAAATATCAATTTCTTCTGAAAATTTCAGCATTTGAAGGATCAGGCTTAAATCATTTTCCTGAAGTTTAGATTCGTTTAAAGCTTCGTATTTAGGTTGAATAACGGAAAGCTTATTCTTAGTATTTTCAAACTGAATTTCGGTTTCCTGTAAACATTTAAGCTGATATTCTTTATTCTTCTTTTGATCAGAGATTTCTGTTTCAAGCTTATTTTTTTCGGAAAGCAAAGGCGTAAAAATTCTGGAAACTCTGTCGTAGATTTCAGTTTTCTTGTCTAGAATGTCAATTTCGGTTTTTCTTTCAGTCAGCTTTTCAAAATCAGCTTTTTTATGTTGCAGAAGCTCAACCTCATCTTTCAGGCTTTTTAGTTTTGAATATTTCTCTTCGGTTTCTTTGAAAACTTTCTGTAGCTCGTTAAGCTTCAGCTGTTCGGTTTTTAGATATTCTTTCTGTACTGAAATCTGTTCTTCATTCACTTCCTCAAAGCCTTTCAACTGTCCTTCCAGCTGGTCCAGTTCTGATCTGTTTCTGAGGTTTAACGCAGAAACATTATGCTGAAGATCGAAACGTTGAAGACTGAAGATTTCCTTCATCATATTGGTACGTTCGGTCGCACCAAGTTCTATGAATTCTTTGAACTGTCCCTGAGGAATAATGATCGTCCTTTTAAAGTTGGCATAGCTCAATCCGATAAGTTGTTCTGCATTAGAGTGTTCCAAAGGAATCCAGCTTTCGTTTTTCCATTCGTAAAATACCACATTCGGAGTCTTTACATCTTCAAAATTTTTGGAATTACGTCTGAACTCTCTTGTGGTCCGGTATTTTTTATTTTCATAATTAATAAAATCAAACTCTATATAAGACCTGTTTGATTTCAGATTCATCATATTGTAAGTACGCTTATCTCTTGCGTTCAGCCTTTCGGTTTCTCCGTAAAGCGCAAAAGAAATGGCTTCCAGAATAGAAGATTTTCCTGAGCCGACCGAACCAAAAATTCCAAAAAGCCCGGCTTCGGTAAGGCTTTGAAAATCAATTTTCTGACGTTCCTGATAAGAATAAAGACCTTCTAAAGTAAGTTGAATAGGGATCATTATGGATTAAGAATTTCGTTAAATAAATTGATGAGGTCTTCATTAGCATCCTGACCGCCGTTTTTAGCTTTAAAATAATCCCTGAACAAGGTCTGGATATCCTGATTGAGATTGATATCACTAAGGCTATTCTCATCAGTTTCGATATTTTTCACTTTTGGAATTAGATAGATAATTCCGTTATGAGACTGATACAGTAATTTTCTTTCTTCAGCTTTTAAATAGGTCTCGCTTTCTAAGGTAAGTTCTACCAGGGAGTTTTGATTTTCATGCAGCCACCCTACAGCTGTTTCCACACTTTGAAACGTTTTTCTGACCAGTTGTTTTCCGTTTTTTAAAGCGATTTTTTCATAAGAAGCAGACTGATTGGGCTGAATATTAATGATTGATACATATTTCGCCTGTCCAGCTTCACTGAAACTGTAACATAAAGGTGAAGATGAATACACAACAGGTTTTTCTTCTGTACCTATATTTTTAAAACCATGAAGATGTCCCAAAGCAGTATACTGAATTTGCTCTGGGATAATATCCGAAAAAATAAGATCTGCATTGCCAATTTTAAGAGGTTTCTCTCCTTCAGGTTCATCGAGAAGTGGAGCTCCTATTTTGTTTATATATAAATGGGTGATCAACAGGTTGACTCCTTTCTCATCGCAGAATTCATCCGCAGTTTCTTTCCAGTGTTTTTCCAGTATATTATTGAGTTCTGTTTCTTTATTTTCTCCAAAATATTCCTTCAGACGGATTTCGTTGGCATAAGGGGTATGAAGCAAGCGCACCGGAAACGGATGTTGCTTCAGCTCCAGTTCTAAAAATCCCGCAGCTGATTTTGAAATTTTAAAATCTTCCAGGGCAAAAGGTGAAATTTTAGCTTTGGGATAACCGATCAAAATAATCCCGCATTCTCTTGCTAAAGGATCCGGAGCATCTATAAAGCTTGGAGAATCATGGTTTCCGGAAATAGCAATTACAGGACGTTTCCCATTACGTGAAAGTCTTTTTAAGGTTTTATAAAAAAGTTCAACGGCTTCTGTCGCAGGATTGAAATTATCAAACAAATCTCCGGCAATCAGAACCAAGTCTACATTTTGTTCGTCGGCAATCTCAACAATTTCGTTCATCACCGAAATCTGCTCTTCCATTCTCGAAAAACGGTCGAGGCGTTTCCCCAGATGCCAGTCGGCGGTATGTAGGATTTTCATATCTTATTATCAGCTTCTCTGGCTTTAAAATCTTCTCGAATCTGTTTTAAACGTGTTTTTCTTTCGGCTTCGGCATTTTGTATCTTCCGTTTTTTATTGTCGATTTTCTTTTTATGCAATTTTCTATTGGCGTCTGTATTTCTACTCATCTTAGCTGGTTTTAGGTGAATGGTAAAATGGAATATTTAACCTCAGCGATTTCATAGGGTAAATGTAAGGAAGAAAAAGGAAAATATAGACTAGATAAGATTACAAAAGAATCTGTTTATCATTAAAGAAATACTATGTTTGTTTGAAACAATTCTGTTTGTGACAAAAGAAGATCTCCGAAGATTTAAATAACATTGTTTATAATAAAAGAATATTTTTATGTTTACTTTTACACTATGGAACAACAATCAAAAGATCCGCTTCACGGAAAAAGACTGGATGCCATTCTTGAGGAACTGGTAGAATATTATCAGGGTTTTGAAAAGCTGGGAGAGCAGATCAACATTAAATGCTTTACGGATAATCCGAGTATCAGTTCATCCTTGAAGTTTCTGAGAAAAACACCATGGGCGAGAACCAAAGTGGAAAGCTTGTATCTCTTTGTGCTAAGACAGAAAAAACGAGAGGAAAAAAATAAGTAAGATTAAAATCTGAATTAAATTTTCCTGAAATTTTTATCAGAATCAATCATTTCAAAAAGACTATATTTGTCAAAATTAATCGTGAGCATATCACGAAAAAAAGAAAAAATATGACAATTGAAAACAATCATGTTGTAGCGGTAAGCTACATTCTTCACACCATCGAAGAAGATGGAAGCAAGATTTTAGTAGAGGAAACAACAGCAGAAAATCCACTTACATTTTTATATGGTGTAGGAATGATGATTCCGAAATTCGAACAAAATATTCATGGATTGAAAGCAGGGGATAAAGCTGCATTCGTGATTCAGCCGGAAGAAGCATACGGTGAAAGACATCCTGACTCTATTGCTCAGCTGCCTCTTGAGATGTTTAACGAATCAGGAGTTCCGCCGGTAGGTGCTATTTTGCCTTTATCAGACAATCAGGGAAATAACTTCCAGGCTATCGTAGTGGAGGTAACTCCGGAAGCTGTAGTAGCAGATCTTAATCATCCAATGGCAGGGAAAACATTGGATTTCCAAGTGGAAATTTTAAATACACGTCCTGCAACAGAAGAAGAGTTGTCACATGGACATGCTCATGGGATTGACGGAAACGAAGCTCACTAAGAGATTTTTTTATAATATAATGTCCGACTGAAAAGCCGGACATTTTTATTGATATTTCTGATCTTCTTTTTTGTCATGAGATAACTGTCATTCGTAAATGTAATGAAGAATCTTTAATAATAGATTTCTCCTTTCGTCGGAATGACAGATCTCCAAAAATATGATTGAAAACGAATTGGCAACTTTATTTTAATCTAAAAACTCACCGGTCACATAATACCAACGGTTCTGTATCATTTTGAACTGCGACAATTCATGATGAATCTGCTGTTTTCCGTCTTCGTCAGTATAAAAGGCTTTAAATTCAACTTTATTCATCGAAGGTTTGCTTACGATTTCCAGTTTTGCCCATTCATTGATTTCTCCCCATTCCTGCAAATCTTTCGTGTTATGAAACTGTCTTTTGCTGGGAGAAGTAGTTTCCATTAAATATTTTCCATTCGGGATCGCAAATGCAGAAAATCTGGAACGCATTAATGCTTCTGCGGTAGGAGCATGTTTTTCTCCGGTATGATAAGGTTTACAGCAGTCTTCGTAAGATTTTCCTGAACAACAGGGACAATTCATTTTTTATAATTTAACTGCAAAAGTCTTAAAAGTTTTCTGATAATTAAAATAATGAAGAAAAAAAGAAGCACTCCAAAGAATGCTTCTCAAAATTTATTTAATAAAACCCCTGTTTCTCAATAAAGGTTTAATATCCGGATCGTGTCCTGTAAAATCTCTGAATACCTGGTTCAGGTCAACAGAATTTCCTACGGAAAGAATATATTTTCTGAAACGGTTTCCGTTTTCTCTCGTCAGTCCGCCGTTCTTTGAAATCCATTCCCATGCATCATTATCCAGTGTTTCAGACCACAGATAAGCATAATATCCTGCAGAGTAACCGCCTCCCCAAATATGTGCGAAATAAGGAGTGTGATATCTTGGAGGAACTGTTGCTAAAGTAAATCCGTGTTTTGAAAGTGATTGTTTTTCGAAGTCTAAAACAGGAATCAGCTCGCTTTCATTGGTTACCGTATGCCAGTCCATATCTAATTCAGCGGCAGAAACCAATTCAGTGGTCATATACCCTTGATTGAAGGTAGCTGCTTTTTTAATTTTATCAACTAAAGATTGTGGAATGGGTTGTTTCGTTTGGTAATGAAGGGCGTAATTTTTTAAAACTACCGGATCTAAAGCCCAGTGTTCGTTAATTTGTGAAGGGAATTCTACAAAATCTCTAGGTACATTCGTTCCTGAAAGGGAAGGGTATTTCTGGCTTGCAAACATTCCGTGAATAGAGTGGCCAAACTCGTGGAAAATTGTGGTTACATCATCATAACTGATCAATGAAGGTTTTCCCGGAGCAGGTTTCTGATAGTTATAACAGTTTACAATAACCGGTTTTGTTCCTAAAAGGTAAGACTGCTCAACGAAATTGCTCATCCAGGCTCCTCCGTTTTTAGAATCTCGTGTATAAAAATCCAGGTAATAGATGGCGATAGATTTCCCATCATGATCGAACACTTCGTAGGTAACTACATCAGGATGATATACCGGAAGATCCGTTCTTTTTTTGAATGTTAATCCATAAAATTTTTCAGCCGCGAAGAAAACTCCTTTTTCCAGCACGGTTGTGATCTCGAAATAGGGCTTAATTTCACTTTCATCAAGATCAAATTTTGCCTTTCTAACCTGTTCTGCGTAAAAATTCCAATCCCAAGGTTCAAGTTTGAAACCTCCTTTTTGCTGGTCAATCAGATCCTGAATATCTTTGGCTTCGCGTCTTGCTGTTTCTACCGCGGGTGTTGCGATCTGGTTCATTAATTTGGTGGCAACTTCAGGAGTTTTGGCCATCTGATCCTGTAATTTCCACTCTGCGAAACTTTTTTTACCTAACACCTGAGCTTTTTTAAGTCTAAGGTTAGCCAATTTTTCAATGGTTTCTCTGGTATCGTTTCCGTCTCCTTTTTCAGCTCTCAGCCAGGATGCTTTGAATAATTTTTCTCTTGTTGCTCTGTTTTTTAGATTTTGCAGAAGAGGTTGTTGTGTAGTATTTTGTAAAGCTAATAAATATTGACCAGGTTTTCCTGCATTTTTAGCATCACTTGCTGCAGCAGCAATTTCATCGGCAGAAAGTCCGTCCAGTTCTTTCGCATCAGTAAAGAAAACTCCGCCCTGCTTTCTCGCTTCCAATAACTTGTTTGAGTATTGGGTAGAAAGGGATGCTAATTCCTGATTGATCTGCTTCAATTTCTCTTTATCAGCAGAAGAAAGGTTTGCTCCCGCTATTTCAAAGTTTTGTTTATAATATTGTAATAATCTTTTGCTTTCCGCATCTAAACCGTTTTCAGAAATCGCTTTGATTCTCTTATAGAGATTCTCATTCAGATACATTTTATCGGAGTGAGCCGCGAAAATCGGAGCATATTCTTCATCTAAAGCCTGTAAAGTAGGGTTGGTATTCGCACTTGTAAGGTTTGAGAATACAATTACGGCTCTTTTTAAAATTTCACCGCTTTTTTCCAAAGCAACGATAGTGTTTTCAAAAGTGGGAGCATCAGGATTATCGGCGATGCCTAAGATCTGAGAATCATGTTGCTTGAGTCCGAAATCAAAAGCAGGCTTAAAATGTTCGTTCTTAATTTTATCAAACTCAGGAGCCTCATATTGAAGCTTGCTTTTCTTCATGAAAGGGTTTGATGTTAGTGAAGCAGGAATAAAAAGTTCCTGTTGATTATCGGCTTTTTTCATTGTAGTACAAGAGTAGTTAAATGCTAATGCAGAAATTAATAATACCGATGTAATATTTTTCATAAATTAGTTGTTATTAAAAGTATAAAGATATTAAAACTAAAATTTATAAAAGAACCAAACATGAGATCACAAACTATTTTTATTTTTTCGGCCTTCCTGTTATTAGCTTCATGTGATAAGCATGAACGAAGAAACGGAGACAAGGAGAAAAGCAGCTGGGTGGAAAAGGTTGTTACCACCGATAACGGACCAATGAAACAAAGGGAAATTACCGGCGATTTTGACGAAATTGAAGTTTCCCAAGCCATTGATGCTGAAGTTATAAAATCTGATGTAGAAAAAGTGGTGATTTCTGCGCCTCAAAATATTATTGATGAGGTTTTGGTAGATAATGACGGCGGCAGTCTTCATATTCATTATAAAAAAGGAATAAGAGTCATGAATACGCATAATGTTTCTGCAAAAATTTATACCAAAGATTTTTCAAAGCTTAATGCTAATTCTGCGGCAAAAATTACTGTTAAGGACAAGTTTATCCAGGAGAAAACACATATTGAAGTTTCCAGTGCAGGAAGTATTTCCGGAAACCTTGAAGCGAATGATTTTGATATTTCTGTGGACAGCAGCAGTAATTTCAGCGGAAAAATATGGGCTGTTGATCTGGATATTGATGCTTCTTCTGGAGCAAGTATTGATGTTTCAGGAAAAGCTAAAAACGCGGAGGTAAGTTCTTCTTCAGGAAGCAGTGTCTCTGCTAAAGAACTTATTGCAGATCACGTAAATGCAGATGCATCAAGCGGGGCAAGTGTACAGATCAGTGCTTCTTCATCCATTAAAGCAGAAGCTTCTTCAGGGGGAAGTGTAAATGTGTATAAAAAAGGAAATGTAACTTCTGTAACGAAAGAAGAGAACAGTGGCGGAAGTGTGTTGATTGAGTAGAATAATTAATGATAAAAATAAATCCTTCGTCTAACTTACAGCGAAGGATTTATTTTTTATTATAATTTATAGATTCTCTTTTTTATTAGGGACTTTAAATAATAAAACCAAAGCCCAGATCTGTAACAGTGTTTGTACAATATTTATAATCCCGGTGACAGGATCTTTTGCCAGATTGGCAATTATAAAAATAATGCCGATAGATCCCAGAGCGAATAATACTAAAAGTACATATTTGATCCATTCATTTCCTTTACTTATTACATATCCGATTCCAAACATAAAAGCTAACGAAACAAGAGCTATAAATATTTTTATCCCGCTATCCAGTGTTTCATAATGCCAGATTAAATTCCCGACTCCTAGCGCCCCGGTTAGGTAAATAAGTTCCGCTGATCTTTTGTAATTGGGATGAATATTTATATTTTTTCTCTCCGTCTTAGTATTTATCAGCTCCTGATTTCTTTCCATTTGTTCCGGGCTGAATTCATAGCCTCTTGATTTTAGTATTTCGAAAGCGTAAATTTTTGCGTCATCAACCCGTTTACTTTGAGGGAGAATATATTGTTCCAATTCTTGATTGGATTGTTTCTCTAAAATACTTTTATCTACGCTCATTTTTTTGAAAATTATACCTATTTTTCAAATGTATGAACTTTTTTAATAATTGCTTTTAAATTTTTAAAGAGTGTACAGGAAATAAGATTTAATCTTCATCTTCCTCATCTGCCGTTGAAGAACCCTCCCAGTTTCGGGTGTCGAAATTAAGATTATCATAAGCTAATAATTCTTCTTCCCGCTGAAGGATTTCTTTTGTGGTAAAAAGATTAAGATCATCGCCTTCTTCTTTAATTTTGGCTAATTTCCTTACCGAAGCTTTATCTATAGCCATAAATCGTTGTCCGAGCCTTCTTGCAGCATATTTTCTCATTCCTGTTTCGTGCAGAACGTCTACTGCCATATCAACAGCAGTTCCAAGTGTTTCACGGTAAATATTGTCGATTCCGTTGTTGAGGTAGCTATAGGCATCAATTCTGTTTTTGGCTCTGACGAAGATTTTCACCTTAGGATAGTGTTCCCGTACAAGCTCTGCAATGAATTTGTTATCATCAGGATCATCGAGGCAAAGAACCAGAATCTCAGCGTCTTCAATTCCCGCTGCCCTTAAAATAGGAATTCTTGTAGCGTCTCCATAATAAACCTTGAAACCATAACTTCTTAATAATTTAACACGGTCAGAGTCTCTGTCTAAAACGGTTGCAGTTACTTTGTTGGCTTTAAGCAATCGTCCTACTGTACTTCCAAAATGTCCAAAACCAACAATAATGATTTTTTTCTGAGCGACATTGTTGTCCAGAATATTAAAATCGTTTTCCTGTTCAGGAATTTCTTTGATGAATTTAGGAGTGATGAGCTTATCATTAATAATTAAAAGAAACGGTGTAATGCACATCGTGATCGCTGTTACTGCCATCATCTGTGCGTTGAGTTCCGGACTTATCAGATAAAGGCTTGAAGCATAATTAATCAGTACAAAAGCGAATTCCCCCACCTGAGAAAGAGCAAAAGCATAAAATAAGCTTTGAGGAGTATCAATTTTGAAAAATTTCCCGATTAAAAATAAAACAATAAATTTTATACTTAAAACAGCAAAAACAGTACTGAAAATAAAGGCAGGATCTTTCTGAATAATATCAAAATTCATGGTAGAACCTACGCTTACAAAAAAAACAGCAAGCAATAGTCCTTTGAAAGGATCTATCTGTGCTTCCAACTCATGGCGAAACTCACTGTTGGCGAGCATTACACCGGCAAGGAACGCTCCTAAAGCCGGAGAAAGTCCAATTGCAACCATCAATTCTGAAACGCCAATCACCAGGAATAAAGAGGAGGCTGTTAAAAGTTCCGTCATTCCAGATTTTGAAACATATCTTAAAAAGGGAACAAAAACATATCGCCCTAATAAAATCAAAATTACAACACCCAGAATTACGGTGGCAAACTGCATCCACTCCGGAAGAGTCTGTATCAGAACCTGAATTTCGTTATCGTGATGCCTTGCTTTATAATTGGCGACAAGTGGTAGAATTGCCAATATAGGAATTACCGCAATATCCTGAAACAAAAGTGTCGAGAACGAAGCTTCTCCGGCTAGTGTTTTTAAATTGTTTTTTTCCTGTAAAGTCTGTAGAACGATAGCGGTAGAAGATAGTGCAAAACACATCGCAATGGCAAACGCCTTGTCGATTTTCCAATCAGCCCAGATAAAAACTAAAAAAAGCAAGGAAGTGGTCAGGAGCATTTGTGTGAGACCCAGTCCGATAATTTTCTTCCGCATTTCCCAGAATTTTCTGGGTTCAAGTTCTAATCCGACCAAGAATAAAAGCATGATTACTCCAAATTCACTGGCATGCATAATGTCGTTTACATCTTTGCCTGTAAGTTTTAAAACATAGGGACCAATAATAATACCTCCGGCAAGATAACCGATTACAGAACTTAGCCCAAACTTTCTTACGAGCGGAACCATAATGATGGCAACGCCTAAGAAAATAAGGGTATTCATTGCTAAGCTGGACTCCATACATTATTGGTTCAAAAGTTCTGTAAATTTCTGTTTATGCAGAATAATATCTTTTTTGGATAATTTATTGGCTTCGTAAACAATTTTGATATTTTTAAGATTGGCTTTAAAAACATTCAGTGAAACAATAAGTCCGCTGATGAGTTCTTCTACAGTGTATTTATAAGTACCATGTCTGCTGAAAGATCTTTCTTTTCCACCAGTCGTTACTAAAATATAAACTTCTTTATTTTCTAAAGGGTTGTATTCTCCTTCTTTCAGCCAGTCACGATCAAAAACTTCGTCGATCCAGAGTCTCAGCAAAGGAGGAATTCCGAACCAGATCAAAGGAAACTGAAAAACGAAACGGTCATAATTCTTTAGTCTTTTTCTTTCCCGGAAAGCAGCGATATGAAAATCAGGATACTCTTCGTAAAGGTCTCTGAGAGTAAAATGCTGATGGCGCACATAGAAATTGATGAGCTCTACATTCGAGTTTGAGTGCTCCAGATAAGGGTGTGCAAAAACTACCAACGTCTTCTTCATAAACCTGTTTTCAGTAAATTTAATGAATTTTTTTTGAATTAAAGGTGGGTTCTATGTCGGTTTATTGATTTTTTAATATTAAAAAAGATGTTTATGTTAAGATAAACTAAAAAATGGGAGATTAAATTTTGTTTTCTTTAATCCTGTTGTTTTTATTAATGAAAAAAATCGCCCATAATTGAACGATTTTTATTTACTTAATAGTTATTTGAATTTTGTGTAATTACCATCCTCCTGATGCACCACCACCACCAAAGCTTCCGCCACCGCCGAAACCTCCAAATCCGCCACCGCCACCAGAGCCTCCGCCAAATCCACCGCCACCAAAGCTGCCTGGGAAAGGGAAAAACCCACCGGGATAGTTTCTTCTGCCACGTCTTGTGATCAAAATGTCATCATCATCGTTTCCACCATTTCCACCTCCTCTGTTTCCGAAAAGGATAGCAAGAATAATGAGAATGACAAAAGCAATGAGCAATATCTTTAAAGCATTTCCGTCTCCGCTTTCCTCTTGGGCAATAGGTTTGAATTTCCCCTGAACGGCTTCCATTAAAGCAGAAGTTCCCCGGTTGATTCCTTCGTACCATTCTCCTTTTTTAAAATGAGGAGTAACGATATAATCCAATATCTGTCCTGCAACTGAAGCGGTTAAATATTGTTCTACTGCTCTCCCTTGCTGGATCGACATGGTATGGTCTTCGGTTGCAATTAAAAAAACAATTCCGTTGTCCTGTTCTTTTGTTCCGATTCCCCATTTTTCTCCGAACATGGTTGCTACAAAGTTGACATCTTCTCCCTTTGTAGATGGAATAATGATTACTTCGATTTCCGTAGAGGTGGAATCTGCAAATTTGATGAGTTTGTCGTTCAGTTTATCTTTTTCCTGCTGGCTTAATAAATTGGCTTCATCATAAACAGGATAAAGAATCGCTGGTTTTTGAGGAATAGTGTATTGTGCTGATACAAGATTGTAAAAGCATATTGCCAAAAATGAAAATACTATTTTAAGAGAACGTAATCTCATTAGATAATTGATTGGGATTTTCTCCGGTTACGGGAAAATGTTTTTTAAGTTCAAGGCCTGTTTCCAGAATCGCACTTTTCAAAGCTTTATAATAGTTTCCTTTGGCAAACTCAGCGGTAATATAATCATGCAGATGATCCCAATAGGATTGTTGTACTTTTTCATGAATTCCCGTATCACCAATAATGGTAAGGTATTTTTGTTCAAAATTTACATGAAAAAGCACCGCATTTTTCTCGGTAGTTTTGTCAAGGCATAATTTTTCGAAAATTTTAAACGCTGTTTTGGCATTGTCGTTTTCAGTGTTCGAATCAATATGCACTCTGATCTCACCCGTAGAATGCTCTTCTGCTGATTGAATAGCTTCTACAAGGGAAGCTATTTGCTGATCTGTAAGGAAACTTTTCATTATTCTGAGAATACTTCAGGTGCTTTTTCAGCTCCTGCTTCAGCTTTAAATGCAGGCTTTTCTTTGAAATTGGTAAAGTTTGCCAGGATATTGTTAGGAAACTGTTTAATTGAAGTGTTATATTTCTGAACCGCTTCATTATAATATACCGTTTCGCTTCTGATACTGTTCTCGATTGCAGTATATTCTCTTTGGAAGTTAATATATTGCTGATCGGCTTTTAGATTCGGATATTGTTCTACAACAGCCATTAGCCTGCTTAAAGCTCCGGATAACTCTCCCTGTGCAGCCTGGAATCTTGCAAGATCCTGTTCGGTCATATTGCTTGGATCAATATTGATAGACGTTGCTTTTGAGCGGGCTTCAACCACTTTTGTAAGAGTTTCCTGTTCAAATTTTGAATAAGATTTTACGGTTCTTTCCAAATTCGGAATAAGATTCGCTCTCTTCTGATACACGGTTTCTACATTGGCCCATTTGGTAATAACTTCCTGCTCCTGAGCTACGAAATTATTATATCCGTTTTTACCCCAGAAAAATAATACAGCAACAATAATGAGTAGAGCAATACCGATGGTTCCGGCGCTCAGACAGCCCTTGTTTTTCATAGTTTAATTTTTTTAAATTCTTGTCCTAACCAAATATACAAATTATGTGCTAATTTTGCAGAAAATTATTTGAATGACAACAATAGTGGTGGCAATGGGAGAGAAAAACGAAATAGGTTTTGAAAACCAGTTGCTTTGGCATCTTCCGAAAGATTTGAAACATTTTAAAGATCTGACTTCGGGACACCCGATTATCATGGGAAGAAAAACATACGAGAGTATCGGAAAACCGCTGCCTAACCGCACCAATATTGTTGTATCCAGACAAAAAGACTGGTTTGAGGAAGGAATTTTAATTGTCGGAAGCATTAAAGAAGCTGTAAAATTTGCAAAAAAGATTGATGAAGAAGTTTTTATTATCGGGGGTGGTAATATTTATGCACAGACAATGGATGTTGTTGACAGACTGGAGGTAACTTTGGTGAAAGCAGACTTGGAAGCCGATACTTATTTTCCGAAAATTGATCCTAAAGTCTGGAGAAAGGTGGATGAGACTTGCCATGAGAAAGATGAAAAAAATCAATATGATTTTTGTTTTCAGACGTACGAAAAAATTAAGAGTGAATAGTTGAGAGAATCTGTCTTCCAACTTCTGGTATCTAATATTTAAATGTTTTATCTTTGCACTTCTAAAATTTAATAATGAATAAATACATAAAAATTGCAATTGCGACGGTTCTTATACTTTTAGGACTTTACATGATGATCTTTACAAGAAGTCTAGGTTGGGGGATTGTAATTTTCCTTTTGGCAGCGGCTCCTATTTTACTTTTCTTTAAAAATGAATATATTCTTTTGGCTTTCTGGCAATTAAGAAAACAAAACATGGAAAAGGCGGCTGTTTGGTTGCAAAGTATCACCAATTATCAGACTCAGCTTCATAAATCTCAATATGGATATTATCATTATCTGTTAGGATTAACACAAGCTCAGGATCACCCGACAAAAGTGGAGCCTTTAATGAGAAAAGCTTTGGAATACGGATTAAGTATGAAGCACGACAGAGCAATGGCAACATTGAATTTGGCTGCTGCAGCAATTTCTAAAGGGAGAAAACAGGAAGGGCAAAAACTATTGGAAGAAGCAAAGAGATTAGACAGTGCAGGAATGATGACGGATCAGATCAAAATGATGAAAGATCAGCTGAAAATGCCAACAATGCAGAAGCATATGCATAATCCTCACATGAGAAACAGAGGAAAATTCTTTTAATTAAAAGGAATTTCGAAATCGATTTATAAAACAAAAGCACCTAGATTTTAGGTGTTTTTTTATTTATGAATGGAGGTGGTGGAGGTGGTTCTGGAGATTTAAAAAATCGGTCTAAAGGATATATGTTTTTTCGGACTAGCGAAAACTGCTCAAGTTTTTCAAATTTATCTTCTAAGCCGTCGTCATAAAAAGCTTCAGAATAGGGACTGTTTTTGAGGGAAACAGTAACAAGTGGCGAACGTGTTTCTTTCTTAGGTCTATTTCTTCTCTTTAAATATTTAAAATAATTTTCAAAAGATAGCGAGGCTGAAGGCCTGATCTTGTAAATTATTTTTGGTAAGTTCTGTTCCTTCTGTTCAAATGAATTAATTTCAGAATGCGTTTGAATATATGTAATATCCTTTTGTTTTGTGAAAGTGAAAACTTCATGAGCAGAATACATACACGCAGAATAGTTAATTGTTACCACTATGGTATCTCCTTCTTTCATTTTCTCTGAGAACTGATATAAATCTTTTTCCATGTCAAATTTACTCTCATGTTGCTTGCAAGAGAAAATAAAACAGATAGAAAATAAAAAAATAAAAGATTTCATAAGTTACATTTCTGCATCATTATTATACCCATAAAACTTAGGAATCTGCCAATGGTATTTTACGGCTAATGTTCTGATCGTTACAATTAATAAGATGGTAAAAATCTGAATGACCGTAAAAGAAAGAGGAGTGAATTTTGTCAACAGTAAAAATATGGAGCCACCCACAATACATGCTGTTGCATAAATCTCTTTTCTGAATATCAGAGGAATTCTGTTGAGCAAAATATCCCGGATAATTCCTCCGAAACACCCTGTAATCGTTCCCAGACCAATACAGATCAAAGGATGTATACCTACATGCAATCCTTTCTGAATACCGATTATCGTAAATAATCCAAGTCCGAAGCTATCAAAAATAAATAAGGTTACCTGAAAGTTTTTTTCAAGAGATTTAAAAATCATGGTAAAAATACTGGTCAGGATAATCAACGCACAAGTCAGAAGATCATGCATCCAGAAGACCGGAATATCAAGCAATAAATCTCTTACAGTTCCTCCACCAACAGAAGTCACAAATGCAATAATAAGTACTCCAAACGGATCAAGACGTTTTTGCATGGCGGCAAAGCTTCCCGACATTGAAAAGGAAATCGTTCCAAGTACTTCTATGGCAAAATTGAACTGTTCGTGCATATTTTTATGGGTAATAAGTAGTGGGTAATGAGTAATAAAAATTATGCCGTTATATTTTGGGATAATTTAAATTTATATTTGGTCATTACTTTTACTAATTCTTCACATTCCAATTTTAAATGTAGAATTTTTTCCTCATTTAAATATCCTAATTCCTCAATTATTTCCAGCCAGAATTGGGTTTCATCAATTTCTTCAACAACAATACAAATTTTTGCAAACTTTTCTTTTTCGGATCTTGCTCTTGAAGCAGCTCTGTAATTCGCCGCAACAGATGTTGCAGATCTGATAATTTGTTTTCTGATTATTGAAAGATCATCAGAATAAGCTAGTGGCGATAAAGATTTAATAATAGAAACAGAAAATTTTTTAGTTCTATCTCTAAATGTTTGATTAAAATCCATAGTAGTAGAAATTACTCATTTCCCATTACTTATTACTAATAATATTTATACTCTTACGGAATCGGGAACAAGCAGTTCATATTCTCCGCCATGGTTGATAATTTCTCTTACAATGCTGCTGCTGATGAAAGATTTTCCTGATGAAGTTAATAAAAATACCGTTTCAAGTTTTTTATGAGCCAGTGTTCTGTTGGTATGAGCAATGGCTTTTTCAAATTCGAAATCTGCAGGATTCCTTAACCCTCTGATAATGTATTGAGCATTTTTTTCAAAACAATAATCTACGGTTAAGCCTTCAAAAAAATCAACTTCTACATTGGGGAATTCTGCCACGGAATTTTGAA
The DNA here is from genome assembly GCA_039594975.1 of Chryseobacterium sp. Classification (GTDB taxonomy): domain Bacteria; phylum Bacteroidota; class Bacteroidia; order Flavobacteriales; family Weeksellaceae; genus Chryseobacterium. The sequence continues at coordinate 31,462 of JBCNMJ010000028.1, forward strand.
TAAATTCTATTCTTTTTTCCAGAGGAAACATATATTTTTTCTGAGAATTCTGCCCAATTGCGATGATTAATTTATCAAAAAGCGGAGCTGCTCTTTCAATAATATCGTAATGTCCTAGAGTAATAGGATCAAAAGATCCCGGGAAAACAGCAATTTTCATAACTATTTCAGGTTTTTAGCTAACGCTTTTTCAACTTCATTTCCACAAAGATCGGTAATAGAGATTCCGTAGATTTTTGCCTGTTGAGGAAGAATACTTGCAGGAGAAAATCCAGGATTTGTATTCATTTCCAGCATATAAGGAATTCCGTTCATGAGAATATATTCACTTCTTGAGAAACCACTCATTCCTAAAGAATTATATGCTCTTTTCGAGATTTCTTCTACTCTCAGCCTGGTTTCATCATCAATTCTTGCCGGAGTAATTTCTTCGGAAGCACCTTCATATTTCGCTTCATAATCGAAGAATTCGTTTTGAGGAACGATTTCTGTAATTCCTAAAACGATAGTTTCTCCTTTAAAATCAATCACACCCACCGAGACTTCCATTCCGTCAAGGAAACTTTCTATTAAAATCTCATCGTCTTCTTTGAATGCAATTTCCGTTGCTGCGATCAACTCAGTTTTTTCTTTAACTTTTGAAATTCCTAGAGAAGATCCTGATTGGTTAGGCTTCACAAAAACCGGAAGTCCAAGATTTTCTATAATTTCATCAACATTGATTTCTTCTCCTTTTCTTAAATAAACACTCTTTGCAGAAGGAATTCCATATTTTGAAAGTACGGCTAAGGTATCTTTTTTATTGAATGTTAAAGCGCTTTGGTAAAAATCGCAGCCGGTATATTTTTGTCCGATAGCATCCCAATACGCCTGAAGGATTCCGTTTTCACCTGGTGTTCCATGAATGATATTAAAGCAGACATCAAATTGTAATGTTTCATTATTATTGTCTAATGCGACTGAAAAATCACCTTTGTTAATACTGTATTTTTTATCATTTTCGTCCAAAAAATACCATTCATTTTTGAGGATAACTACTTTGTATACATTGTATAAGTTTCTGTCTAAAGAATCATAGATCAATTGACCGCTTTTTAAGGAAACAACGTATTCGTCAGAATAGCCCCCCATTACTACGGCAACATTTTTTTTGCTCATATCTATATAGTATCAATGAAGCAAATTTAATGATTTTATGGAATCTAAGCCGGGAAAATAAGAAATTTTAAAATCTGAATGAATTGTGTTAAATAAAAGTACATTCTAAAATTATTAGCTATATTTGCCGTTATAATTAAAGTAATTTTAAGTATGTTTAAATCACTTTTCAATTGGAAAGTTTTACTGAATTTATTAGTAGCCATCGGTGTTTTTGTGGGGTTGGTGTGGCTTACCTTCCGTTGGTTGGAATATCATACTAATCATGGTCAGGAAATTCCTGTTCCCAATGTGGTTAATAAAACCGTGCATGAAGCAATAAAAATATTGGATGACACAGGATTGGAGTATGAAGTGGACAGTTCAAAATACGATCCGAAATTCAGACCATTTCAGGTTCTTCAGGTGTTTCCTTCACCAGGTTCCCGTGTAAAAGACGGAAGAACGGTAAGATTGAAAGTGAACCCTAAAACCTGGGCTGCGATTGCTCTTCCGGATGTAATTAATAAATATTCAGGACTGGCTTTCCAAAGATTGGAACAGGTAGGTTTAAAAGTAGGTGATACAATATATGAACCAAGTATTCAGAAAGACGCGGTTCTTAGAGTGTTATTTAAAGGTGTAGAAGTGAAGCCTAAAACCAAATTGCCAAGATTCTCCATTGTGGATGTTGTAATTGGTTCAGGGCCTATGAGAAATATTGGTATTCCGAATGTTGTTGGCTTAACAGTAAAAGAAGCAAAAGCACTGATCATAAGAAGTAAGTTTGAACCGGGAGTGGTAGAATTTGAAGACGGAGGCAAAGATGAGTCCGATATTGTATATTATCAGGATCCGGGAGCAGGAGATGTCCGGGATCAGGGCATGCAGATTGATCTCTGGGCAAGTAAAAGAACTCCTGCTGAACTGCGAAACAAAATAGATCAGCTTAATTCTGTGTATCGTATGAAGGTAGATACAGCTCTTCCTCCTGTAAGATATGAAGAGGTAGCTGTAGAGCCTGCTCATATCGAAGAATCGGCTGCACCTAAAAAAGAAACTTCTAAACCGGAACCAGCCAAGTCAGAACCTCAAAAGACTACGAATGTAAAACCGGCAACTGCTACAGAGGATAAAACAAAAACAACAGGAAGTAATAGCAAAGGAACTACACAGCAACCTACTGAAAAACCAAAAGCTAAAAAGGAAAAGGTAATTATTCAATAATATTACCGTTATTATAAAAATTACAGGCTTCAACTTTACTATGTTGAGGCCTTTTGCATAAAAAATAAAACAATGACAGAAGATAACGAAGATTTTTTAGATGAAGAATTATTAAATGCGAACAGCATTGATAATATCGATATTGATGAAGAAAATAAAGGATTGTATGAACATCTTAATATCACTGTTGATAAAAGTCAGGAACCATTAAGAATCGATAAGTTTTTATTGATCTTTCGTCAGAATTCTTCAAGAAATAAGATCTCACAAACCTGCAGAGCCGGAAACGTTATTGTCAACGGAGCGGCAGTAAAACAGAATTACCGTGTAAAACCCGGAGATCAGATTTCTGTATTATTAGCACATCCTCCGAGAGAAAATGTAATTATTCCACAAGATATTCCGATTAATATCGTTTATGAAGATGATGACCTTATTGTGGTAGACAAAGATCCCGGAATGGTAGTGCATCCCGGATTTGGAAACTGGGACGGAACGTTGGTAAATGCATTGGCTTTTCATTTTGAAAAAAATGGTTCCAAATCCGATCTTGACAGAGTGGGGTTGGTGCATAGGATAGATAAAGATACTTCAGGATTATTGGTTATAGCGAAGAACGAATATGCTTTAAGCTTTCTGGCAAAACAATTTTTTGACAGAAAAACAAAAAGGCTGTATTGGGCATTTGTATGGGGAAATGTCCAGGATGATGAAGGAACGATCAGAGGTCATATCGGCCGACATCCTAAAAACAGAATGCAGATGCACACCTATGAGGACGGAAGTCAGGGAAAACATGCAGTAACCCACTATAAAGTACTGGAAAGATTTAAATATATGACTTGGGTGGAGTGTAAACTGGAAACCGGAAGAACTCATCAGATCAGAGCACATTTTAAACACATTGGCCATACCTTGTTTAATGATGAAAGATACGAAGGACATACGCCTCTTCGTGGGGTGAATCTTCCTAAGTATAAGCAGTTTATAAAAAATGTATTTGAAATTCTGCCTAGACATGCGCTTCATGCTCATACTTTAGGATTTATACATCCGACGACGAAGAAAGAATTATATTTTGAGAGCCCAATGCCAAAAGATATGGCGGATGCTGTAAAAAAATGGAGAAATTATTTAGAAAACTAAAAATATATTGAGAATTTTTTTATATTTGTTGAATTGAAATCAAGATTTGTTATGAGAAAACTATATGCTATCGTATGTTTAGCTCTTTTGTCGAATGCATACAAAGCACAAGAATCACTTCCATATTATCAACAATACCTTTTGGATGGTGATTTCCTGTTCAATCCTGCTCAGTATGGGAAAACAGATGACGTTCAACTTAATCTTAACTACCAACAGCAATTTTCAAAGTTTAATGATGGACCAAACGTACAATCAGTAGGGATCAACGCTAATATCTTTGATAGAGTGGGTGCAGGTATTTCTGTTTTTAGAGATAGTAACGGACCTATTTCTGCAGGAGGGATTACAGCTGGAGCTTCTTACTTTATTCCTCTAAGTAGTGAAGGAGACAGAAAAGATCAGTTCTCTTTTGGTACAAGTGTAAACTTTTATAATATGAATTTTGATTATACTCAGGTGAATACTGAACAGGGGTATGATCCTAATTTAATTGGGACGGAAGGTAATATCTTCATGGTATATGCTAACTTCGGTTTAGCGGCTACCTATAGAAACTTATTTGGAGGAGTGTCTGTTAATGATATTGCTTTGAGTAACGACCAATCTATTGTTAATAACTATGAGCCATCTCCAATCAAGTTTTTCTTAAACTTAGGATATGACTGGCATGTAGGTGATAATATGTATTTCACTCCGTCAGTATTGGTAAACTTGAACACCAACTCTACAAGATTGATGGATTACAACTTGATGGCAACTTTCTTCAATGATATCAACTCTTTCTCTTTCGGGGTAAGCTATAGAGCTGCTCAGAATAGATTTGATAATCAGCAGTTACAAATCGCTCCGGTTGTTAAAGTTAGATTTAACAAATTTATGGTAGGAGCTACTTATAACCTTGGATTGTCTGATATTCAGGATTATGGAGGAAACAGCTTTATGGTAAGTGTTGGTTATAACTTTGATAACTTCATTAACCGTAGAGGATATAGATATTAATCAATTTAATTTAAATAAATTTGAGCTCTGAATTTTTTCAGAGCTTTTTTTATGATTTATATACACATTCCGTTTTGTAAGCAAAAATGCAGCTATTGTAATTTTCATTTTTCCACTTCTTTAAACTTTAAAGATGAAATGCTGGCTGCGATGAAAAAGGAAATCTTTTTAAGAAAAGACGAATTACAAAATAAAAACCTGCATTCCCTTTATTTTGGTGGTGGAACCCCATCAATTCTCTCTCCCGATGAGATTAAATCTTTAATAGATGAAGTTTTAAAACATTTCAATTTTGAAAAAGATATTGAAATTACGCTGGAAGCCAATCCGGATGACTTAGATAAAAATTTTTTAAAAGGCTTATCAAACTCTCTAATAAATCGTTTGTCAATTGGAACTCAAAGCTTCTTTGAAGAAGATTTAAAATTGATGAATCGTGCACATACAGCATCGGAAGCGGAAGATTCTATCAAAAGAGCGCAGGATTTTGGTTTTGAAAATCTGAGTATTGATTTAATTTATGGTTCACCGACTTCCAACCTTGAAATCTGGAAAGAAAATCTAAATAAAACAATCGCTCTTGAAGTTCCTCATATTTCTTCTTATGCTTTGACTGTAGAACCAAAAACTGCTTTGGAAAACTGGATTTCGAAGGGAAAAGTTGTGAGTCCGGAAGAAGAGGAGCAAAATAAAGAATTCTATTATTTATCAGACTTTTTAAAAGATAATGATTTTGAGCATTATGAAGTCTCCAATTTTGCAAAGCCGGGATTTTATTCAAGACACAATTCCTCCTACTGGAAATATAAAGAATATCTGGGAATTGGCCCGTCTGCACATTCTTACAATGGTTTTGATGTTAGAAGCTGGAATGTTGCCCATAATCAACAATATATTAAAAAACTGAATTCAAATCTTTTGGCTAAAGAAGAAGAAATCCTCTCTCAGAAAGACCAGTTTAATGAGATGATTATGATTGGTTTAAGGACTATTTGGGGAGTAGATCTTTTAAGCCTGAAAGAAAAATTTAGTGAAAATATTCTTGAACATTTCCAAAATGAGATTAAAACAAAACTGCAAGAAGGAATCTTAATCATTGATAACAACCATTTGAAAATTCCGGAAAAACATTGGTTTATGGCTGATGGAATTGCTTCGGATCTGTTTTTTGTTTAAACTTAATTAAATATTGGGATGCTTCGACAAGCTCAGCATGACATTACTGAAAATTTATCATTAAATAAAATGATTAGTATTAGAGTTGTCATGCTGAGTGAAGCCGAA
>JBCNMJ010000029.1:0-36260 GCA_039594975.1 Chryseobacterium sp.
TTAACAACACCTATCTTTTGGTTGAAAAGAAAAAAACAAAGAGAATATTTACAAGGAATTAATTTAAAATAGAATGTACGACGTATTTATAACAAAAGCATCAAAATACTTACCCAATGAGCCGGTTTCTAATGACGAAATGGAAACGTATCTTGGTTATATAAATGGCGCAAAATCTAAAGCAAAAGCACTTATTTTAAGAAATAACAAAATCACGACAAGATATTACGCTTTAGACAAAGAAGGAAATCCTACTCATACGAATGCTCAGATCACAGCCAAAGCGATTGAGGGACTTTTTGATGAAAATTTCAAAAAGGAAGATATGAAATTATTGTCTGTTGGGACCACATCGCCTGATCAGATTCAACCTTCACATGCTTCAATGGTTCATGGTGAACTCAACATCGGAAAATCTATTGAAATTAATACCGCAACAGGACTTTGCAACTCAGGGATGAATGCTCTGAACTACGGATTCCTTTCTGTAAAAGCAGGAGTTCAGGAAAAAGCTGTTTGTGCAGGTTCTGAAAGAATGTCGGCTTGGATGACGGCAGATAAATTCAACCATGAAGCAGAAAATCTAATTTTGCTTGAAGAGAGACCGATTATTGCCTTCAAAAGAGAATTTCTGAGATGGATGCTTTCCGATGGAGCTGGAGCTTTCTTGCTGGAAAACAAACCAAGAGAAAACGAAACCAATTTAAAAGTAGAATGGATCGATTTCTATTCTTACGCTCATGAGATTGAAGCTTGTATGTACGCTGGCTGCGAAAAACAGGAAGACGGAAGCCTAAAATCCTGGGCAGATTACCCATCAGACGAATGGCTGAAGCAATCGATCTTTGCATTAAAGCAGGACACAAAAATTTTAGATAAATATATTCTGGTAAAAGGTGCTGAAAGTTTAAGATCATCTTTTGATAAGCATAACTTAGATCCTGAAACCATAGACCACGTTTTGGCACATATTTCTTCCGGTTATTTTAAAGAAGGCCTAAAAGAAGAATTTGCCAATGTAGGCTTGGATTTCCCTTGGGAAAAATGGTTCTACAATCTTTCTGAAGTTGGAAACATCGGTGCCGGATCAATCTTTATCGCTGTAGAAGAGTTAATGAATTCAGGAAAGCTGAAAAAAGGAGAAAAAGTACTTCTTTGTGTTCCTGAGAGTGGAAGATTCGCCTATTCATGTGCTTTGTTAACGGTTTGCTAATGGAAAACAAATTACCAACATCTGACCAAAACTTTGTGGAAAGCTTAATTCCGCAGCGATTTCCTTTTGTAATGGTAAACAGCATCACAGAGTATTCTGAAAATCATCTGATTTCAGGATTTGAAATAAAAGAGGGAAATATTTTTGTTCAGGACGGAATTTTTCAGTCTTCAGGCTTAGTGGAACACCAGGCGCAGAGTGTGGCTTTACACACCGGCTATAAATTTTATCTATTAGGAAAAGAAGCTCCTACAGGTTATATTGGTGCTATCAAATCTTTTGAAACAGATGTATTACCAAAAATCGGTGATCAGTTGAAATCTGAAGTCACCATTCTTAATGAAATGATGGGCGTAACATTGGTGGATATTATTACAAAACTTAATGATGAAATAATTGCCAAATCCCAAATGAAAACCGTTATAATGTAAATAACAATGGAAATCAAGGAAGAAAATATCATCAATATCCACAACTTTCTGCCGCATCGCGAACCGATGCTGATGGCGGATTACATTTTGGAGTTAACCCAGGAAAAAGTGATCACTTCCTTTGAAATAAAAGAAGACAATGTTTTTGTTCACAACAATGAATTCGTTGAAGCAGGTTTGATTGAAAATCTCGCACAGACCTGTTCATCTATTCTCGGTCAAAGTTTCTTCGAAAACCCCGATGCAAATACAAAGGTAATCGGTTTCATCACCAATATTAAGAAAATTGAAGTCTTTGCTTTACCCAAAGTGGGCGATAAGATTATTTCAAAAGCTTCTTTGATTTCTCAGTTTGAAAACATCTGCCATATCTTCTGCGAGACATTTAACAATGATGAATTGTTGATACGGGCTGAAATTAATTTGTTTATTCAAGAAGTAAAACACTAAACCAATGAAAAAACAAGACCTTCCTCAAGACGAAAGCAATCTGAAATCGGCCAACATGACCGAAGTGTTATATGTGACGGATGAAAATGACAATTACACCACAGCCAACAGCATTGGCTGGGACGCCAAAAAAGCAGCACTGGAAGAATCGATGGAGCTGATTCATGAGCGTATTGAAGATGCAAAACAAAATGTTGCGAATAATATCGTAAGTCCGATTATTTATTTCATGGAATTAAATAAAATGGATCTACAGGTTTTGGCAGCCTATGTCGGAATGTGGCAATGGCGCGTAAAAAGACATGCAAAACCAAAAATTTTTAAAACACTAAGCGAATCCGTACTGAAAAAATATGCCGACGCTTTCGGAATTTCAGTGGATGAACTAAAAAACTTCGACGGTAAATAATTAAACTAAAGTAGAAACACTAGTTTGTCATTCTGACGAAGGAAGAATCTCTACGTAATCCAAAAAGCAAATTATTTCCCGCGATAAAAAGAGAAAAACAAAAATGAAACTTAATTTTGAACACCATCAGACCGCACATTGCGAAAACGGTGTCGCTTCTAATTTACTATTAAACAAAGGGTTAAAACTCAGCGAGCCCATGATCTTCGGAATCGGTTCCGGATTGTTCTTTGTGTATCTTCCTTTTTTAAAAGTGAATTTCGCTCCCGGTTTCAGTTATCGCCCGATGCCAGGTGCTATTTTCAGCAAAGCGGCAAAAAGACTGGGTATAAAAATTAAAAGAATAAAATTCCCAAATCCGGCAGAAGCTCAGAAAGCGCTGGAAAAAAATTTAGAAAATAATATCCCGACAGGACTTCAGGTCGGCGTTTTCAACCTTACCTACTTTCCTGAAGAATATAAATTCCACTTCAATGCTCACAACTTGGTTGTTTATGGAAAAGAAGATGGAAAATTCCTGATCAGTGATCCTGTGATGGATTACACCACTACACTTACCGAAGCCGAACTAGAAAAAGTACGATACGCAAAAGGCGCACTTCCGCCGAAAGGTCATATGTACTACCCTACTTACATTCCTGAAAATGTAAATCTGGAAGAAGCCATCAAAAAAGGGATTAAAGATACTTGCAAAAATATGTTAGCACCCGTTCCAATCATTGGGGTAAAAGCGATGCGATGGGTGGCCAAAAGCATCCCGAAATGGGCTGCAAAAAAGGGGACAAAAACAACCAATCATTATTTGGGACAATTGATCAGAATGCAGGAAGAAATCGGAACCGGCGGTGGTGGTTTCAGATTTATTTACGGAGCTTTTTTACAGGAAGCTGCGGTGACCCTTAAAAATGACGAATTGAGAGAGCTTTCTAAAGAAATTACAGCAATCGGTGATCTTTGGAGAGATTTTGCCGTGGATATTGCCAGAGTTTACAAAAACAGAAATTCGAAAAGCGATATCTATAACCAGCTTTCGAAAACAATGCTTCATATCGCAGATCTGGAAGAAGCTTTCTATAAAAAACTGAGAAAAGCGATCTAAATGGAGAACTTTATTGAGATTAAAAATTTATATAAAAAATATAAAAATGCAGAAGAGTTTTCTGTAAATGATATTTCGTTGAATATTGAAAAAGATGAGATCTACGGAATTCTCGGACCCAACGGAGCCGGAAAAACCACATTGATTTCCATGCTTTCAGGTTTAATAAAACCTACATCAGGAAGTTTTAAAATCAATGGATTGTCCCCTCAGAAAGATGGTTTTAAATTAAGACAGATCATTGGAATCGTTCCGCAGGAATATGCTTTATATCCAACCTTGACCGCTAAAGAAAACTTAATGTTTTTCGGAAGTTTGTACGGTTTAAGTCATAAAAAATTAAGAAATGCTATTGATGAATCTTTGGAAATCATGGGCTTATCAAAATTTGCAGATAAAAAAGTAGAACAATTTTCAGGAGGGATGAAGCGCCGCTGCAATCTGATCGCAGGAACCCTTCATAATCCTAAAGTTTTATTTCTTGACGAACCAACTGTTGGTGTTGATGTTCAGTCAAAAAAAGCCATCATCGACCATCTTTTGGATCTGAATAAAAAAGGAACCTGCATCATTTATACCTCGCATCATCTTTCGGAAGCGGAGGAATTCTGTACAAAAATTGCCATCATCGATCACGGAAAAATTCATGCGGTGGGAAGTCCTGAAGAATTAGTGAACAGAGTAACAAATGCAGAAAACTTAGAAGATGTTTTCATTTCATTAACCGGAAAAGAATTAAGAGATGTTGTTGTATAAATTGTGGAGAAGTTTCGTTAAGGAAATCCTTTTATTGAAAAGAGATATCGGAGGAATCGTCATTATTTTCGTGATGCCTTTATTGTTAATTATCACGATTACCTTAATCCAGGATTCAACATTTAAAAATCTGGAAGGTTCAAAAATCCCAATTATCTTCATTGATAATGATAAGTCCGAAGTTTCAAAAAATATAAAACAAGAACTCGAAAGCAGCAAAACATTCGAATTGCTGACCAATTTCACGGAAAAATCCGCTCAGGACACCGTTTTTGGTGGTGATTATCAAATGGCGATTGTTATTCCTAAGAATTTAACAAAAGATATCAATTCAAATATTGATTCTAAAGTTCAGACCATCGTCAGTTCATTCGGTTTGGAAACGGATTCTTCCGCAGTGAAGAAAACGGTTTCAAAAGCGAAGGATATTCATCTGTATTTCGATCCGGCTACGAATATCGGCTTCAAAAACAATGTGATGAATGCCGTGAACAAAATGGTTTTCGAGATCGAAAATAAAAAGATATACAAAGCTTTTCAGGATCAACTGGGAACGACAGAAAATCTGGAAGAAAATAAAAATTTAATCAGCTTTAAAGAAATCACCCCGAAAAAAGGTAACACAGACGTCATGCCGAATTCCGTTCAGCACAACGTTCCGGCTTGGGCTTTGTTTGCCATTTTCTTTATTGTAGTTCCTTTATCGATTAATTTGGTGAAAGAAAAAAGCCAGGGAACGAGCGTAAGAGCGAGAATCAGTCCGACTCCCTATTTTATCCATATTTTAGGAAAAACATTTACTTATTTGATCATTTGTGTCATTCAGTTTTTACTGATGGTTGCGGTAGGAATTTATCTTTTCCCTTACATGGATTTGCCACAGTTTGACGTTACCGGGAAAATGTTCCAGCTTATTGTTGTGACTTTATTTTCAGGTTTGGCAGCGATTGGTTTTGGGGTTTTACTAGGAACTGTTGCCGATACGCAGGAACAATCTGCGCCATTTGGAGCAACCTCGGTTGTCGTTTTGGCGGCCGTCGGCGGAATCTGGGTTCCAGTATTTTTAATGCCTGAATTTATGCAGACCATTGCCAAATTCTCTCCTATGAACTGGGGCTTGAATGCTTACTACAATATTATTTTAAGAAACAGCGGAATCGGGGGAATTGCGAAAGAAATCACTTTTTTATTTTTATTTTATGTAGCCATGGTCGCTATTTCATTATTTTACGAAAGAAAACAGAATGCAGTCTAAAGAAAATTTAACTTGTACAGAAGAAGTCCGCGTAAGGTTCAACGAAACAGACCCGTTGGGAATTGTCTGGCATGGACATTACATCGTGTATTTTGAAGACGGAAGAGAAGCTTTCGGAAGACAGCATGGTTTGACCTATCTTGATATTCAGAAAGCAGGTTACGTTACACCGATTGTAAAAAGTACCTGTGAACATTTTCTTCCTTTAAAATATGGAGAAACATTCAAAATTGTAACGACTTTTGTCAATTCGAATTCTGCGAAATTGATTTACAAATACGAGCTTTTTAACGAAGACAATAAATTGGTTTGTTCGGGAGAAACGATTCAGGTATTTTTAGATTCTGACAACAATTTATGTTTGTATAATCCTGAGTTTTTTCAGGCCTGGAAAGATAAAATGGGATTATCATGAGGAAGGAAATTTACATCACAGATTATAACTGCGTCACACCTTTAGGTTTTGATGTTTCATCTAATTGGAATGCTCTTTTGGAAGGAAAATCAGGCGTAGCTTTACATAAAATCATAGAAAATCAGGAACCTTTTTATGCTTCGATGATTGATTCTGAGAAATTAGAAAATGAGTTTAATAGATTTTTCGACTCCGCTCAGAAATCGAAGATTCGGCGTTTAGCCAATGACAATTCGAGTTTTACAAGGCTGGAAAAAATGTTTTTATTAAGTTTAAAACCTTTAATAGAAAAATATAAGATTTCAGACGAAACGGCTTTTATTTTATCAACAACAAAAGGAAACATCAGTTTATTAAGAAACCAAAAGACTTTACCGGAAGCCGTTTTCCTTTCCAGTTTAGCTCAAAAAATCGCTGATTTTTTTGGATTTAAAACAAAACCGATTGTGGTTTCCAATGCCTGTGTTTCGGGAGTAATGGCGATTGCTGTTGCCAAAAATATGATTCAGACAGGAAAATATAAAGATGTTTTTGTCATTGCGGGGGACGAAATTTCTGAATTTGTGATTTCAGGTTTCAATTCTTTCCAGGCAATCGGAACAGAAATTTGCAAACCTTACGATAAAAACCGTGACGGAATCAATATCGGAGAAGCAACAGCCGCAGTTTATATAACAAGCTGTCATTCTGACGAAGGAAGAATCTCACAAAACGAAAAATTTAGTTTCAAAATTTTAGGAGACTCTGCTATTAATGATGCCAACCATATTTCCGGACCTTCAAGAACAGGTGACGGATTATTTGCAAGCATTAAAAATGCAATGACAGAAGCTAATATTTCGGCAGAAAAAATTGATTTTATTTCTGCACACGGAACGGCAACTATATACAATGATGAAATGGAAGCCATCGCTTTTAACAGAATGGGATTACAGAATGTTCCTTTAAATAGTTTGAAAGGGTATTACGGACATTGTTTGGGAGCATCGGGATTGCTGGAAACTATTATTTCAATGGAAAGTGCCTTGAAAAATACTTTAATCCCATCCAAAAATTTTGAAGAAACGGGAACTTCCCAACCTTTGAATATTATTAAAGAAAACCAACCTGCGGAAATCAAATATATTTTGAAAACAGCTTCAGGTTTTGGCGGGTGTAATGCGGCCATTGTTTTAGAAAAATGTTAAATGAAAATGATGAAGAAAGCAGACATTTGTACCATAGAAAATTCAAAAATAGTTCTTAACAACAACATTATTTTTGAAACCCCATCTGAAAATTTTTCAAATTTTGCAAAAGAAGCTTATAAAAGTTTAGCATTGAATTATCCAAAATTTCATAAAATGGATAACTTAAGCAAGCTCGCTTTTCTAGCATCTGAAATGATTTTAAAAGACGAAGACCACAGCAGAACAGCTTTGGTTTTTGCCAACAGATCATCAAGTTTGGATACCGATTTTAAATATCAGGAAAGCATCAATTCACAGGAAAACTATTTTCCGAGTCCTGCCGTTTTTGTGTATACTTTACCCAACATTTGCGTTGGCGAAATCAGTATCAAACATAAAATGCAGACAGAGAATGCTTTTTTTGTTTTGGACGAATTTGATGAACAATTTTTAAACAACTACTCGGAACAAATTTTACAGTCAGGCAAGGCTAATAAAGTATTGTGTGGCTGGGTAGAACTCTATCAGGAAAGTTATAATGCTTTCGTATATTTGCTGACATTATAAATTTGATAATTTGAAAATGTGCCGATTTGTTACTGTAAAATCATGTCAATAAAGCACAGCAATTATATAACAGAATATTTTTAATTTAAATTCAATATCTGATATATTTTCAAATTATCTCATTAACATATTTTCAAATCAATTTTATGGAAAACTTAAGAGAAGAATTAAAGCACAAAATCATCGAAGTTCTTAATTTAGAAGACGTTGCAGTAGAAGAAATCAAAGATACAGATCCGTTATTCGGCGGAGGTCTTGGATTGGATTCTATCGACGCTTTGGAATTGATCGTGCTTTTGGATAAAGAATACGGAATTAAATTAGCCGATCCTAAAAAAGGAAAGGAAATTTTCGCATCGATCGACACCATGGCGAAATTCATTGAAGAAAACAGAACAAAATAAATTAATATATCAATGTGTCAATACAACGGTTTACACCGAATTGATATATTGTTACATTTTGTAAGAATAAATGGGTCAAAAAATTGCCATAACAGGAATGGGCATCATTTCCGCCATTGGAAACAATGTGGAGGAAAATTTGAATTCGCTAAAATCCGGAAAACATGGAATTTCAGACATTAGCTTGTTTGAGACACGTCATTCCGGAAATATCAAAACCGGCGAAATAAAATTGTCTAATAAAGACCTTGTTGAAAAACTTCAGTTAAATGAAGATAACAATGCAACAAGAACCTCTTTGTTAGGCATGATTGCTGCAAAAGAAGCCGTAGAAAGTGCCGGAATTTCTGACATTAATGAGTATAAAACCGGACTGATTTCCTCAACCAGCGTTGGCGGAATGGACGTTACCGAAAAATATTTCTACACTTACGAAGACTTTCCTGAAAAGCAAAAATACATTGACGCCCACGATGCCGGAAATTCATCGTTATTGATTGCGGATTATTTAGGTTTAAAAGGTATGGTTTCGACGATCAGTACAGCTTGTTCGTCTGCAGCTAATGCGATCATGATGGGTGCAAAACTGATTAGAAACGGCGTTTTGGATCGCGTGATTGTCGGCGGAACAGATTCTCTTTCAAAATTTACTTTGAATGGATTTAATACGTTAATGATTCTGACGGATTCTTACAATACTCCTTTCGACAACGACAGAAAAGGTCTGAATTTGGGTGAAGCCGCCGCTTTCATCGTTCTGGAATCTGATGAAGTTGTTAAAAAAGAAAACAAAAAAGTCTTAGGCTATCTTTCAGGCTACGGAAATGCCAATGATGCGCATCACCAGACCGCTTCTTCTGAAAACGGACAAGGAGCTTATTTAGCCATGGAAAAAGCATTGAAAATTTCAGGTTTGGACAAAGAGAACATCGATTATATCAACGTTCACGGAACAGCAACGCCAAATAATGATTTGTCTGAGGGAATAGCGATGATCCGAATTTTTGGAGAAAATAAAGTTCCGGAATTCAGTTCTACTAAAGCTTTTACGGGGCATACTTTGGCAGCAGCAGCGGGAATTGAAGCGGTATATTCATTATTGGCCATTCAAAACAATCTTATTTTTCCGAATCTGAATTTTAAAACTAAAATGGAAGAATTTGATTTAACGCCTGTGACTGAGATCAAAGAGAAAAATATTAATCACGTTCTTTCCAATTCGTTTGGTTTTGGAGGAAATTGTTCAACATTAATTTTCTCTAAATCATGAGTGCAGTTTACATCAACAGTGCGGCCTGTATCTCGGTTCAGGACACTTTAAACGAGAATTTTTTCCAAAATCTTAAACCTGAAAATTCATCTCAGGTTTTAAAAGCGATCGAACCCAATTACAAAGAATTCATTCCGCCTGCAGCCAGCAGAAGAATGTCTAAAACCGTAAAGATGAGCTCCGTAGCTTCACAATATGCTTTAAAAGAAGCCGGAATCGAAAATCCTGACGCGATTATCGTCGGAACCGGAATGGGCTGTTCCCAGGATTCTGAAAAGTTTCTAAAAAATGTGATTGATAATAATGAAGAGTTTTTGACTCCTACGTTTTTTATCCAATCCACACACAATACAGTTGCTGGGCAAATTGCTTTAGGATTGCAATGTCACGCGTACAATTTTACGTATGTCAACACTTCTTCGTCGCTGGAATTTTCATTTTTGGATGCAAAATTACAGATCAATGACGGTGAAGCAGAAAATGTTTTGGTAGGTTCAACAGACGAACAAACCGACCGGACAATGGAATTGTACAGATTAAACAAAACCATTAAAAAAGAAGAAAACCTTCCCGTTGATTATCTGAACTCAACAACAGACGGTGTCATTTGGGGAGAAGGCGCAAGTTTTTTTGTTTTAGGAAAGGATAAAACAGAAAATTCTTATGCTCAATTACAAGACATCCAGATCAATAGCCAATTAGATTTGGAAGAAACGGAACAATTTATTCAAGATTTTTTAGCTAAAAATAATTTTTTAAAAAATGATATTGATGCTGTGATTTTAGGTTTCAGCGGAGATGCAAAATCGGATGTTTATTACACGAAAGCAATGAATTTGTTTGAAAATTCAGCTTTGTTGTATTACAAACATTTGAGTGGCGAATTCAATACAGCAAGTGGTTTTTCAACGTTTATGGCTTGTCATATTCTTAAAAATCAGGAGATTCCGGAAGTGATGATGATTAATTCTGTGAAAAAAGAAGGGATTAAAAATATTTTGCTTTATAATCATCTTGGAGGAAGTGATCATAGCTTAGTTTTGTTGGGAAAAGCTTAATTCAACGCAAAGTTTGTCATTCTGACGAAGGAAGAATCTCTATATTATATTTTAGATTCTTCATTTCGCTCCATTCAGAATGACATTACTGATAAAAATTGCGGATATTTTAAACCAAATTCAAAAACAATAAAGATGAAACATTATCCATTTATCCTATTTTATCTTTTCTGTAACGTTTTTATTTATGCGTTTCACGGAACGTTTTGGGTGTATTTGTTTTGTTTTTTATTGTTTTCTGCGGTTATAGTTTGGGGTTCTTTCGATATTGAATTGGGATATTTCGTCAACAGCATTACTCATAAAAGAACAAAGATCAAAGAAATCGCTTTGACTTTTGATGATGGTCCGACAGAATTCACACCAAAATTTTTAGATCTGTTGAAAGAAAACAATGTAAAATCGACCTTTTTCTGCATCGGAAAGCAGATTGAAAAATATCCTGAAACTTTTCAACGAATCATTGCGGAAGGTCATACGGTTGGAAATCACACCCTTTCTCATTCCAACAATACCGGATTTTTATCGACCGCAAAAATGATTGAAGAGATTGAAAAATGTGATGAAGTGATGCTGAAAGTTGGGAATTTAAAAACTAGCCTATATCGACCGCCTTTTGGAGTTACGAATCCGAATATTGCCAAAGCCATCAAAAAAACTCACAAAAAAAGCATCGGCTGGAATGTCCGTTCTCTCGATACGATTACAGAAGATGAGAAAAAAATTTACCGAAAAGTTACCAAAGGATTGAAAAAAGGAAGTATTATTCTTCTCCATGATACTTCGGAAAAAACGTACAATGTTTTGGTGGATTTATTAGTATTTTTGAAGGATAAAAATTATTCAACTTTTACAATTGATAAATTTGAAAGCCACTAAGGCCACAAGGATTTCACCGGGAACACAAAAATTATTAAATATTCTTTAATCGTGTCCTTTGTGAAACCCTTGTCATCCTTGTGGTTAAATTTAAAAGACATTAAACAATGATTAAAAATATAGCTTTAAGCACTCTTTTATTAATTTCGACTTTTGTCTTTGCTCAAAACACAGCAATGTCGGGAGCGGAAGCAAAAGCATTTGTAACTAAAGTTTCTTCGGAAACCAAAGAAATAAAAACCTTACAGGCAGATTTTACCCAAACCAAAAAAATGGATTTTCTGGATAAAAGCATCATAACGTATGGGAAAATGTCTTTAAAAACTCCGAATATGCTGAGCTGGAAGTATACAAAACCTTATCAATACAGCATTGTTTTCAAAGATAATAAAATTTTCATCAACGATCAGGGGAAAAAATCTTCTGTGGATGCGAAAAGCAAAACTTTTGAGAAAATCAATAAGCTGATCGTCGGAAGTTCAAACGGGCAAATGTTCAACGATCCTGAATTTTCTGTAACGTATCTGAAAAATGCCAATTTTAATATTGCAAAATTTACTCCGAAATCAGCTCAATTGCTGAAATATATTAAGCAGATCGAATTGAGTTTTCCGAAAGGACAATCAACCGTTTCGCAGGTGAATATGACGGAAGCTTCAGGTGACACGACGAATATTGTTTTTAAAAATACCAAGATCAATGCGCCGATTGCTGCTTCAGAATTCAGTTTATAGCCTAATTTTCTTAGTGTTCGTTTCGTGTAAAACGTACAAATTAACAGATGTAAAATCTGTTTCTAATTCTGAAAAAACGGTTGAAAACTTATACTTTTCTTCGAATGAAGATTATGTTTATAAATGTCAAATGGATATTTATAAAAATCACGTCAGCGGAATTTTGATAGTAAAAAAAATTAACGAAACGACGCATCGTGTTGTTTTAACTTCAGATTTCGGAAATAAATTAATCGATTTTGAAAATTCTGACAATGATTTTAAGCTGAATTATGTTCTTCCTGATTTAGACAAAAAAATCGTCATCAACTTTTTAAAGAACGACTTTCAACAGCTTTTAAAAAGACAATATCCTGTCAGTGAAAGTTTTGAAAATGATAATTCGAAAATTTATCTTTCTAAAGATGATAAAAAAATCTATTATTTATTCTTTAACAAAGAAAATGGTTTATTAAAACAAATTATTTACACGAAAGATAATAAGGAAAAAATCGATTTTACTTTTGATGCAAAAAAACATATCTTCGCGGATAGCTTGAATCTTCAACACAAAGATTTCAAGATTAATATACAACTATTTCAAATCACTGAAACAGAATAATATGCAGACCATTCTTACAGATTTTTATACTTTACAATCATACGAACAGGCGGAAAGCGGAAGTTATATTGCCAACATTTCCCTTAATAAAGATCATGATATTTTCAAGGGACATTTCCCTGGAAATCCCGTAACTCCGGGAGTTTGTATGATGCAGATCGTAAAAGAACTTTCTGAAGAATTCACAGGGTCACCTCTATTTCTAAAAACGGCATCCAACGTGAAATTTATGGCGATCATTAACCCGTTTGAAACACCGGACCTGAAACTGCAACTCGATATCACGCAGACCGAAGAAGAAGTGAAAGTAAAAAACACAACGTCTTTTGGCGAGACTATTGCATTAAAAATGTCAGTAAACTACCAAAAAACAGTAAAATGAAGCTAATTTTTTCATTCTTAACGGCTTTTATTCTTTTTTTCCAATCCGGTCTTGAATCTTTGAGGGAAAGCTATTCAAAAGCAAATTCGTCTAATGCAAATACGGAAGAATTCATCAATATTGCGGAAAAAACATCCGGATCAGACGCTGTAATTCAAGGCTACAAAGCTGCGGCCAAGATCATGGAAGCCAAAATTACCAAGAACAACAGAAAAGCTTTGGTAAAATCCGGTGCAACAAGCCTTGAAGCGATTATTAAAAGTAATCCGAACAACGCTGAACTAAGAGTAATCAGAATGAGCGTTCAGGAAAATATTCCTAAAATCGTAGGATACAGAGGAAGTCTTAAAGATGATAAAGCTTTTCTTTTAAATAATTACAGCAAACAAAACACAGCACTGAAAAATTATATCAAAAGATTCGCTGCACAATCCAAAACGATGACCGAAGCCGAAAAAGCAACCTTTAAATAAAACAATGACCCTGCCTGAAGTACAAAATGCAATCGCTGAAAAAAAGATCTGCGTTTTAATACCTACTTACAATAATGAAAGAACTCTGAAAAGAGTGATCGACGGTGTTTTAGACTACACAGAAAACATCATTGTTGTCAACGACGGCTCTACCGATTCCACAAAGGAGATTTTAAGCCAATATCCTCAAATTGACGTCATCAGTTTGCCTGAGAACAGAGGAAAAGGAAACGGCTTGAAAATCGGCTTCAGAAAGGCAAAAAAATCAGGTTATAACTATGCAATAACGATAGATTCCGACGGACAGCATTATCCAGATGATATTCCTGTTTTTGTGGAAGCTTTGCTTAATGAAAATGAAGATGTTTTATTGATTGGAAACAGAAATATGTCTCAGGACGGAATTCCAAAGAAAAGCAGCTTTGGAAACCGTTTTTCTAATTTTTGGTTCTGGTTTGAGACCGGAATTAAGCTTGAAGATACGCAATCAGGCTATCGATTATATCCTTTACACAGAATTCCGAAAAAATATTTCACCCCGAAATTCGAGTTCGAAATCGAAATTATTGTACGAACAGCGTGGCGACATGTTCATGTAAAAAATGTTCCGATAAAAGTTCTGTATGATCCTGCGGAAAGGGTTTCGCATTTCAGGCCTTTTAAAGATTTTACGAGGATCAGCATTCTCAATACCATCTTGGTAACGATCACTTTGCTTTACATTATTCCGCGAAATTTCGTGAATAATTTCAAAAAAAAAAGCTTTAAAAGATTCATCAAAGAGGATGTTTTAGAAAGTGACGGAACCAACCGTAACAAAGCGTTTTCTATAGCTTTAGGTGTTTTTATAGGATTATCTCCGTTCTGGGGATTCCAAACCTTACTGGTAATTTCTTTAGCTGTTCTTTTTAAGCTGAATAAAGTATTAGCTTTTGTGGCTTCCAATGTAAGCTTGCCCCCATTTATTCCTTTTATTATTGCCGCTTCATTGTTTTTAGGAGCTCCGTTTGTGAGTGGAAACAGTGATATTTTTAGTCAGGAACTGAATTTCGATCTGGTGAAAAACAATCTTCTTCAATATGTGATGGGAAGTATGATCTTAGCAAGTACAGCTTCGGTTATTTCTGGTATCGCAACATTTTTGTTTTTGAACCGGGTAAGTCCGGAGATTAGCTGATTTTTCTCGTTATTGGTTTCAAGGTTACGGCGGCGGCTTTGCCGCCGCCGTAACCTTGAAACTACCTCAATTTCCTTAGTGTTTTCTTCAAATATTTCTCCACATTTTCTTTATCAGGAACCGTTGTAATCTCTTTAGTCAAAGCTTTTTCAAATTCCATTTTTGCTTTGGAATATTCTTTTTTATTAAAATAATATTTTCCGGATTGATAATACACCAGCCAAAAATCAGGGTTCAAAGACTGATAATGAGGCAGAAAATCATCCTTAAGCATTACATCTTTATCATCAGTTGCATGATTCACCTCAGAGCTGGCAAATTTGTACTCTTCATAGTCTTCAAACTCTTTAGAATCTACAAAAGGATCTTTTGCTATGTTTAAATTTGACTTTGCAAACTCACCGCTTTTCAATCTTTTATCCGAAAAAATTTCGTTTAAATCATAGCAAACAAATTCTCCCAACTGATACGGATTTGAAGACACCCAAACCAGTTTTTTCTGAGGTGAAAAAATCACCGCGTGATGCGCCAATAATTGATTGATCGCCTTCTCATTTCCATAGCCGATCTTTTCTCCTTTCAAGCCCGATTTATCTCTTAAAATTGCTGCCATTTTCTCAGGATTGAGCTTTTTATTTTCTTGTAGAAGCTCCTGTAATTTTTCGTAACGGTACTCAGAATGGCTTTCTATAATGTGTTTCTGATTCCTCTTGTCATTTTTGTAAGCATCCGACTGGAAATGGTTTGTACAAAAAATACGGCTTGTATTTTCCACTTTGTACACTCCAAAATTATCCGGAGAGACTTCGATAATTACGGCATTTTTATCATTCGCGCTTCCTACCAAAATCGATTCTGAAACGAAAACTTTCCGCTTTTTGGCAATGGCAATCGCCTCATCAATGTTTTTGGCATATTGTAAAATTTCTCTTGTCACCAGAGAAATCGGCGTTTTTGCCGTCAGCGGAATTTTAGACTTTCCGGCATTGATCGTTACTGTAATCCCTTCCTTATTCATTCCCGAAACGACACCGATCATTCCCGGCCAGCTTACGGACAGGTAAGGAATTCCTTCTTCCGGCTCTACAAATTCGATCAATTTATTTTTAGAAAAATCATCGCCTACGTAAAAATCAAAATTTCTTCCGATCAGGAGATCTCCATCATCTGTATTTTCATTCCAGACCGCGAGAGAAGTACAGCCAACTACCATCAGATCTTGCATCGCGTGACCAATATCGTGGGCGCCGTGCAAATACATGCTTCGCAAAAATTTCGGAGCAATAAAATCATATTTATCCGATGAATATTGAGATAAACCATATAATTCCGCCTGATAATCTTCACGGACGTTCAAATACATTTTTCGGTTGTACCATTTTAGAAAACCTCTCAATAAATTTTGCTTAAACTTCGACGGAACAAAACCTTTCACTTTTGAAAAGAAAATCTCTTCCTGTTTCTGCATCAGATTTTGCGTCAAAGCTCCGTTATTATAACCCAGCTGTAAAGGATTTCCTTTAATATACAATTCCCAAAGCTGCTGTTTATTTTTGGTTAAATAATTTTGATTAAAACTAAAAGTAGAATCGTTGATCTTGTTTACTTTCGGAATTTCAAGTGAATATTGTTTTACATCGGGAATATGTTTGACAGATTTTCTTATTCCGCAAGATGTCAGAATAAGGCTTAGGTTTAGGCTGAGAAAAATTAAGATTAACGTTCTGTCATTCTGACGATAGGAAGAATCCCTACAAATTAATTTAGGTTCTTCACTACATTTCATTCCGTTCAGAATGACAGGTTGCAAAGTTATTTTGCTATTATTCCTCACTTTTATTTTTATTAATCATTTGTGTTAATCTTCCATCAACTACTTCTTTCCCTAAAATCTCAGCACATGTATTGAAAGCACCGATTGTACAGCCCAAAATTCCGTGCATATTGACAGATTGTCCGGTAAGAAAGAGGTTATTGATCTTCGTTCTTGGAGAAACCATTGTCTTTAAAGGATTTTCTGAAGTCTTTGCATATCCGTACATATTACCGTTAAAACTTCCGATATAATCCCGATAAGATAAAGGAGAAGAAGTATACACTTTTTTTATGGACTGCTTTAAGTCAGGGATCTTTTTTTCGAGAGCCGCAATCATTTTTTCTGCTTTTTCAAGCTTAAATTGTTCATACAATTGTCCTCTTTCATGTTCATCCGCAACTGTATTGAATGTCTTTTCCCAATCTTTTACCTCATCAAAATCCATATAGGAAATGGCAGTCAGGCTTTCTGCAAATTCAGGATAATGCTTAGAGGATGTTGTGGAAAGCATATAAGTTTCCGGCCATGAATTTTTCTCATATCGATGGGCATTCCAAACCAGTTCTTCTGATGAATAGTGGTAAATATTATAATCATAGTTTGGAACTGAATTAGACTTAAGCACCAAATACACGCTGAAACAAGAAGAAACCGGCTCCCAGCTCAGAACACGGTTTAAAAAAGATTTTTTCAGCCTTTCTTTTCCAATTAATGGAATCAGCGACCGGATTTCAATATTTGAAATAAATTTTTTAGCAAAATATTCTTTTCCCAATTTAGTTTTCACTGAAGTCAAAATATTGCCTTCATTAAAAACCATTTCAGAAACTTCAGAATGGCGATGAATCTCGGCGCCGTATTCACGGAGTTTTTTCACCAAAAGCTTTGAAATCTGGCTTCCTCCTTTAATACATTTATAAGCGCTTTGGATATAGGAATTCACCGTCAATGCATGTACATAAAAAGGAGTATTTTCAGAATCTCCGGCATAAAGAAAATTAGAACCGAGCAATACCGACTGCAGTTTTTTATTTGAGGTTATGGACTCTATAAACCTTCTTGTATTTAAGTGGAGAACTTCCTCGTTGTAATTGTCTTTTCCTACGACATTATATCTTGGGAAATAATTACAGATTTCCTGGATTTCCTGACAATAGGTCTCCAAATTCTGTCTTTCTTCAGGAAAAAAATGAGCCAATCGGCTGACAAAATTTTCGTAACCTTGCGCATGAGGATATTCCGTTTCATCTTCTCCAAAGGTAATTTTATCATATCCATCTTCACTCATTTTATGAAGCTGGAGTTCGTCCATAATTTCCAGATACGAGAAAAAGCGGTTAAGATTCTGACCTTCCGAAAGTCCCCCAATATAATGAACACCGGTATCAAAGATTAGTTTGTCCCTCGAAAAGGTCTGCAAATTTCCTCCAAACTGATTATTTTTTTCCAACACACACACTTTCTGCCCTTCTTTAGCCAGAATAAGAGCCGAAACAAGACCTCCCAATCCGCTTCCGATTACAAGTATGTCAAATTCTTTTTTCAAAGGAGAAAAGCTGTGTTTTTGTTGGTTGTGAAATTATTTTAAAATTAAATGCAGATTATTTTAAGAATAAAGCATTAATCCCACAATAATTAATGGTTAAGTTTTTAAGTTTTCGAAGGTAAAAGTATGGAATTAATCAATATCATCCCAAAAATCAAAGTAATTGAACCATTGTAAAGGATATTTTTTCAACATGGATTCAAGATTTTGGGTATAGGAGTTTAAAAGTCCTTGTGCATCGCGCTTTTTGATATTCTGAGCTAGTCTTGCATATAAATGGTAATGAAGATTTTTTTCTTTCATTACATAGACATAAACCACCGGAACTCCCAGTCTGGAAGCAATAAGAAACGGACCTGCCGGAAATTTAGCTATTTTACCAAGCAACTCTCCTTCCAGATATTTTGAACCTTCAAAATAACGATCTCCGGTGAAGCAAATCAGTTCATTCTTAGACAAAGCTTCATTAATTTCGAAAATATGGGACATATCTTCTTTCACATAAATGAACTTAATGGAACTTTTATTAACGGTAACACTTTCAAGGTATTCTTTTATCACCGTAACTTCCTGATCTGTAGTCACCAAATTGATCTGACAATTAAAATCAATATCTGCAAAAAAACGTTCAGCAATTTCAAAATTCCCAATGTGAGCACTGATAAGAACTCCTCCTTTTTTTTCTGCTAAGAGATTTTTGAGATTTTCAATACCGTCAAATTCGTACGTATATTTTCCTCTAAGGCCCGCAGAAATTGCTGTTTTATCGATCAGAACCTGACCAAACGTGAAGTAACTTCTGAAAACAGACAGTTTTGTCTTTAAAAAACTATAATGTAATCTTTTATGAAAATAATAAGAAATATATCTGTTGCTTTTTTTAAGAAATAAAAAATAATAGGCAGCAACGAAATATAAAACAACATATGAGCTTCGGATTCCGATATTTCTAATGCACCAGACGAATATTTTATATCCTAAAATAGTACCTTTAGATTTACCTTTCCATTTGTTCATAGTTCTAATTTAGCAATATACCAGTCTAACCATAACAATATTTTAAACATTGAAAACTGTCAGACTGTTATATTGTTACATTGTTAGAGTAAATTTTTAATCGATAATTATGCATTTTTTTCAGCGATTTTATTTTCTATGGTCGTATAGAAATCATCAAATGTTACCATTTGCTTAAAGTCTCCTTCTCCTAATTTCACTCCGAAATTAGATTCTATAACCACTACAAGATCTATATAATCCAAACTGTCTAAGCCAAGGGTTTTCTTAAGATTAGCCTCGCCGCTGATCTCCTCTCCGTCGACTTCAAATTCGTTAATCAAAAAATCATTTGCGATAGCAATAATTTTTTCTCTTTCCATGTTTTTAATCAAATTTTTTAACTATTAATGCGGAATTGGTTCCCCCAAATCCGAAAGAATTCGACAAAAATACATCAATTTTTTGACTTTTTGTTTTGGAGATCAGATTTATCTTTTGAGCGTCTTCATCAGGTGTTTCCAGATTGATGTTCGGAGCGATGAAATCATTCTGCATCATCAGAATAGAGTAAATCACTTCACTTGCACCTGCCATCCAGCATTCATGCCCCGTCATTGATTTGGTAGAACTCACAGGAACTTCATTTCCGAAAATTTCGTGAATAGCCCGTGCTTCATTAGCATCTCCAATAGGTGTAGAAGTCGCATGAGCATTAATATAATCAATATCTTTTGCATTTAATCCTGATTGTTTCAGGGCTCTGTTCATTGCTAAAGCCGGTCCATCAACATTCGGGGTTGAGATATGACCTCCGTTTGAAGAAAATCCGTAACCAACAATTTCAGCAATGATATTTGCACCTCTTTTCTGTGCAGATTCCAAGCTTTCAACAATTAAAGTTGCCGCTCCACCACTTGGAATTAAGCCGTCTCTTTCGGAGTCAAAAGGCCTTGAAGCTTTCTGCGGCTCATTTTCTCTCACCGAGAAAACACCCAAACCGTCAAAACTTGCCATAGAATATTTATTGGTTTCCTGAGCCCCACCACAAACGATCATGTCCTGAAAACCGTTTTTGATCATCATGTAAGCCAATCCAAGAGAATGTGATCCGCTTGCACAAGCTGCACTGATGGTTAAATTGATTCCTCTTAATTTAAAAATCGTGGAAAGGTTCATCGTTACTGTTGAATTCATCGATTTGAAAATCGCACCTGAACCCATCAAGGTTGTATCTTTTTTCTCTCTTGCAATATCAATAGATTCTACAACAGCCTGGGAAACACTGTCATTTCCGTATAAAATACCAACTTCATAGGCATCCAGAAAATCCTGATTTAAATTTGCCTGTTTCAGGGCATCAATGGTCGCAAGATAAGCATATTCGCTTTCTTCCCCCATGCTTACACGCTGTCTACGGCTCAAAAGATTTTTCAGATCCGGTTTCGGAACAACTCCTGTAAGCCCCGATCTGAACCCGAATTCTTTTCTTCCTTCATCTAAAACAATTCCGGATTTACCTTGATATAGGGATTCTCTGACTTCTTCCAGAGAGGTTCCGATGCAAGAATAAATTCCCATTCCGGTAATTACAACCCTATTTTCCATTTACTGATGATTATGAATAAATTCCACCATTAATATTAATTACTTCTCCTGTAATGTAAGAAGCTTTTCTTGACACCAGAAATGCCACTAAATCTGCCACTTCTTCAGCTTCCCCAAATCTGTTTGCAGGAATCATAGCTTTTAATTCATCTTCATTAAAATCCTGCGTCATATCTGTTCTGATAAATCCAGGTGCCACTGCATTTACCGTAATATTTCTCTTTGCCACTTCCTGAGCCAACGCTTTTGTAGCGCCTACCAAAGCCGCTTTTGCTGCAGAATAATTGGTTTGTCCGGCAGTACCTTTAACCCCAGAAACGGAAACCATATTGATAATTCTACCATATTTGTTACGCAACAATTTCTGAATAAAGAAATTGGTCACATTATAAAAACCATTTAAGCTTGTATTGATCACAGAATTCCAATCTTCACTCGGCATCCACATAAATAACCCGTCTCTTGTGATTCCTGCATTATTTACAATAACTTCAACTACAGCACTTGGATTGTTTTCCTGCCATTCTGTTAAAACCTTTTGAGTTTCTTCAGCGTTTCCGACATCAAATTTCAGAATTTCTCCGGTTGTTCCCAATTCCTCAATGGCAGCCAAAGTTTCTTTTGCTGCAGCTTCATTGGAAGTGTAGTTGATAAGGATATGATAATTTTTTTCTTCTGCGAGTTTCAAACAGATCGCTCTCCCGATTCCTCTGGAACCACCTGTTACAATAGCACATTTCATGGTGTTTTATTTCTTTATTTCTATAGTATTGACAAGTAAACCCCGTCAATAATTACATGTTCTTAAAATATTTTTTTACTTCTTCAAGGTGCGGATACATGATCATATCTTCTGAAAAAGCAGGAATGATCTTTCTGATATCATCATATAATGCTTTCGTTGTCGAAGAAACCTGATCCTGGTATCCCAAATATTCGATCGCCTGAACAATTGTGATGGCTTCAATAGCAAGAACTTCAAATGCATTTTCGATTACCTTTCTGCAAATTACCGCCGCATTTGTTCCCATGCTTACAATATCCTGATTATCATTATTGTTAGGAATACTATGCACATACATTGAATTTGACAACATCTGGCTTTCCGCTGTGGTAGAAGTTGCTGTAAACTGAACTCCCTGCATTCCGAAATTAAAACCTAATTTACCTAAATTTACAAAAGGCGGCAAAATTTCGTTGATCTTAGCATTCAAAAGATAGTTAAGCTGTCTTTCTGCCAACATAGTAAGCTTCGTAACCACAATCTTTAGCTTATCCATTTCCAAGGAAATATAGTCTCCATGGAAATTTCCTCCATGGTAAACATGCTGATCTTCAACATTAATAATCGGATTATCATTCGCTGAATTAATCTCATCTTCAAGAACTTTCTCCGTAAATTCCAATGTATCCAAAACAGGTCCTAAAATCTGCGGAACACATCTTATGGAGTAATATTCCTGAACTTTATCTTTAAAAACTTTATCCTGCTCTTCAAAATGAGTATAAAGATGCTCTTCTCTTTTTCTTACCAGTTTGCTATCTGACAAATGATTTCTCATCTTCTCAGCAATTTTTTGCTGACCTACATGTCTTTTTGTTCCGTTTAACGCCGCCGACAGGTGATCATCATAAGCCAAAACAATTTCATTAATGGCGCAGGAAAGTTTGATAGAAATTTCAGTTAATTGATTGGCTTTGTAAGCATTCACTGCACCGATCCCAGACATTACTGAAGTTCCGTTCATTAAAGCCAGTCCTTCACGGATTTCTATATAAATAGGCTCTAATCCTTCAATGGCAAAAACTTCTTTTGTTAATTTTCTTTCTCCTTTATAGAAAACCTCACCTTCGCCGATCAGCACTAAAGCTAAATGAGCCAATTGTACTAAATCTCCGCTCGCTCCTACTCCTCCATGTTCAAAAATAAGTGGGATAATATTTCTGTTAATAAGCTCTTTAAGCAAGTTTAAGACAGAAATATGTACGCCGGAATTCCCCAATGATAAAGTATTCAGTCTTGCCAACATGGCAGCTTTCACCTCATCTTCCGGCAACGGATTTCCAATTCCTGAAGAGTGGCTTCTGATCAAATTATACTGTAACTGGTGTGTATCATCATCATTAATCTTGAATTGAGCCATCGGTCCGAATCCGGTATTCACACCATATATTACTTTATTCTTAGAAAAGTCTTTCAGAAACTGAAAGCTTGCTTCAACCCTTTGCAAAACAGTCTCATTAAGCTCTATCGCTTCATTTTCGATAACAATCTTCTGAAAATCCCTCAGTTCTAAAAAGTTATTTATTTTCATCAATTAAAAGTAATAATATATAATTTTGTAATATGTAATTAATTGTCACTAATTTTGCGGCAAAGATAGAAGTAATTATCAAAATAAAAAATCAAAGATGAACAAAGAATTTGTTGACGTTCTCGTAATCGGAGCTGGACCTTCCGGATGCGTATCTTCTTCATACTTAAAGAAGAACAATGTCAGCGTGAAAGTTGTTGAAAAAACAAAATTTCCAAGATTGGTTGTAGGCGAAAGTTTAATTCCGAGAGTAATGGATCATTTTGATGAAGCCGGACTTTTCCCTGCTTTGGATAAAATGGGTTTTGAGAAAAAGCTTGGAGCAAGATTCTTGAGAGGAGACGAAGTCTGTATTTTTGATTTTAGTGATAAATTTGGTGAAGGCTGGAACTGGACCTGGCAAGTTCCGAGAGCTGATTTTGATAATACATTAGCTCAGGAAGTCATCAATAAAGGAATTGACCTGGAATTTGAAGCGGAAGTAATCGATATCCAGTTTAACGGAACAGATTCTGTAACGACTGTAAGAAATAAAGACGGGGAAACAAAAGAAATCCATGCAAAATTTGTGATTGATTCCAGTGGCTACGGAAGAGTTCTTCCCAGATTGTTAGATTTGGAAAAACCTTCAAAATTATCTCCGCACTCTGCCATTTTCACTCATGTAGAAGATATTAACAGAGAAGAAGGCGTAGAAGGAACATTGATCTCTTTTGATATTATTGAAACCGAAGTCTGGCTTTGGGTAATTCCTTTTTCAAATGGAAATACCAGTTTAGGAATTGTAGGACCTACAGAATATATTGAGAAACTCATTGAAAACGGAGATACAACAGAAGCTCTAAGAAAAGCTATTTCGCTTTCCGATTATTATGTAAAACGCTTTGGAAATGTAGATTTTCTTTTTGAGCCGAGACATTTAAAAGATTATTCATGTTCAGTAAAAAGTCTGTTCGGAGACGGATTTGCCTTAACGGGAAATGCTTCAGAATTTTTAGACCCTGTTTTCTCTTCAGGAATGGCTTTTGCAACAGAATCGGGAATGCTGGCCGCAAAACTGGCTTTGAGACAACTTAATGGAGAAAAAATTGACTGGCAGAAAGAATACACAGACTACATTCTATATGGTGTAGATGTTTTCACTACCTATGTAAAGGAATGGTACACCGGAAATCTTCAGGAGTTATTCTTCCACCAACCCGAAAATCCGGATGTAAAGAAAAAAATCTGCGCTGTTTTAGCGGGATATGTCTGGAACAAAGACAATCCTTTTGTGAAAAAACATGATACCGTTATCAAAAATTTAGCGAATCTTATTAAGCTGGAAAAACTTGAACAGCAAAATCAATAAAAAAACGGTCTGAAATCTCAGACCGTTTTTTTTATTTTAATAAGGCTACTTAATATCTCTTTCAATTCTCTGAGCCAAAGTTTTTCCTGTTTTCGCAAACCCTTCCCCTACTCTGGTTTCGTTATTAAAGTTGCTACCCCACTGATCTCCCGGAGCATCTGTGCTTTCTATATCACATAAAACCTTTTTAGAATCTGTTTCAATGAAAGTAAGCTGAGTTGTTACTTTAGCCGGTTGTTTCATGATACCTGCATCCCATCCCGGATAAATCCATTTTACTTTAACTACTAAAGTATAAGAGCTCTGAGCATTTTCTTTTAGTTTTGTATTAATATTTTCTTTTGAAAGAATTTTATTAAACAACATGATGAATTTCGGATTCCAAAGATCTTCTTTACTTCTCTCCCATTGCTTTTTCCAAAGATCTCCTGATCCTTCTGTTTTTTTATTAAGCTCTTCTACTCTTTTAGGAACATACTCGGTCTCAGTATAGTTTTCTTTCATAAGTTTCATTTCTGAATAATCAAAAATCACATTCACAACTTCGGTTCCCTTTAAGAATTTAGCATCGCCACTTTGAATCTTAAATTTTTGAGCAAAGGCTGATATTGATACAGCAAAAAGCACTAACAAAAATAATTTTTTCATGATTTATTTAAATTTTTGCCAAATATAAGATTCCCGCAACAATATTTCCTATCTGATTGAATAATTTTAATTTACCTTAAATCAACAAAGGTAATAGGCTTACGACTATTAGGGTGAAAAACAATTTTAGATAAGATATCAAAATCAATTATTTCAATTTTTGGACTCACTCTAAGTTTTGCACGAAAATGATCCCTCACTTCACTCACAAAATTTTCATCGGTATTTTCCGTACTCATTTTGATGATAATCTCATCCAGCCCAATTTCATTGGTTTTAATAACAATCTGATAACATGAAATCCCGTTAAAATCATTCAAAATATCATTCATTGCAGGTGGATATAAAGTTGTTCCTTTATATTTTATCATTTGCTGTTTTCTTCCTATCACAGGTCCTAAACGCATTGTGTTTCTTCCGCACTGACAAGGTTCATAATGTGCTTTAACAATATCCCCTGTTTTAAATCTCAACAAAGGAATTGCCTCGACTCCTAATGTTGTAATGGTTAATTCACCGCTTTCTCCTTCCTTAACATGCTTTCCTTCATCATCAAGAATTTCGGTAATAATCAGCTCAGGATGATGATGGCCTCCATTCTGAAACTCACACTCTGTAAAAGCAGTACTCATTTCGGTAGAGGCATAAGTTGAAAATAATTTAATATCCCATTTTTCTTTAATTTTCTGTGAAAGAATATTATCTGTAAAATCCTGATTTTTGATACTTTCTCCAATACAAACCGCTCCATAAACACTGGAATTTTTATAGTCAACCCCATGCTTTTCAGCATAATCAATCATTTTCAACAGAAATGACGGAACCGTAATTAAATATTTCGGTTTATATCTGAAAATAGAATCCCATTGCAGTTCAGGAATTCCCGGTCCCATTCTCACAACACTCGCTCCCATTTTTCTTAATCCTAAAAAATAAGCAAGTCCGGCCATAAATCTCTTGTCAATCGTTGTAATCATCTGTACAACATCTCCTTTCTGAATACCAGCACAGGCAAACGAAATGGCTTCATTATAAGCCAATCTTTCAAGATCATTATCCGACAAACCGAAAGTCACAGGATCACCTAATGTGCCTGAAGTTGTACTATAATCAACAATCTTATCAGAAGTAACACAGAAGAAATCATCATTATTCTGCTGAATATCATTCTTAACCGTTGTCGGCATCTTCTGCAAATCTTCTAAGGTTTGAATGTCAGCAATATTGATATTATTTTCCTTAAAAAGCCTCTGATAAAAAGGAGAATGAGTTTCCAGATAATTTAACAGTTCCTGAAGTTTTTGCTCCTGAAACATTTTAATTTCCGCACTTGTTGATCTTTCGATGGATGGATAGAATTCCAATTGTTTTCTTTTTTAAACAACAAATGTATTTAATTAAATTAAAAGTGTAAAGCATTAAAAAATGTAAAATTGAATCAAGCAAAAACCTTCCAAAAAATAGCAATCTGAAATTCGCAATTCATCAAAATTAATCTTTGGATTTATATTTCTGAAACAGAACTTTTTAATTGGAAATATCAAAATAAAACATATATTATAAACCGACAAATTTTAGTAAATTTGCCAACTTAATTAATCAACGATATTGAGATATTACAATGAGCCAATTTAAAGAATACAAAAACCTCAACCTTATTGACGTAGCAGAGAATGTAGCGGAATTCTGGAAACAGAACAAAACTTTCAATAAGAGTGTTGAGATTCGTGAGGGGCAACCTGAGTTTGTTTTTTACGAAGGCCCGCCTTCAGCAAACGGTATGCCCGGAATTCACCACGTAATGGCCAGAGCGTTGAAGGATATTTTCTGTCGTTATCAAACCCAAAATGGAAAGCAGGTTTTCCGTAAGGCGGGTTGGGATACACATGGACTTCCGGTAGAGCTTGGTGTGGAAAAGGAATTAGGAATCACTAAAGAAGATATTGGCAAAAAAATTTCTATTGAAGATTATAACAAAGCATGCCGTGAAGCGGTAATGCGTTATACAGACGTTTGGAACAACCTTACCGAAAAAATCGGATATTGGGTTGATCTTGACGATCCGTATATCACGTACAAATCAAAATACATGGAAACGGTTTGGTGGTTGTTGAAGCAACTGTATGATAAAGGATTATTGTACAAAGGCTACACAATCCAGCCTTATTCTCCGAAAGCAGGAACCGGACTTTCTTCCCACGAAGTAAACCAGCCGGGTGCTTACCGTGATGTTTCTGACACAACTGTGGTTGCGCAATTCAAAACATTACCGGAAACATTACCTTCATTTTTACAAGGTTTTGGAGACGTACATTTCTTAGCATGGACGACAACTCCTTGGACGTTGTCTTCAAACACGGCTTTGACGGTAGGTCCGAAAATCGATTATGTTTTAGTTAAAACTTTTAATCAATATACATTTGAGCCTATCAATATTGTTTTAGCTAAAGCTTTGGTTGGAAAACAGTTTGCAAAAAAATATGCTGAAGGTACCGAAGAAGATTTTGCAAATTACACTTCAGAAAGTAAAGTAATTCCTTATCAGATTTTAGCAGAATTCAAAGGTGCTGATTTGGTTGGAATTAAATATGAACAATTATTACCTTATGCTCTTCCCTATCAAAATCCAGAAAATGCGTTCAGGGTAATTTCAGGAAACTTCGTAACGACGGAAGACGGAACAGGTATCGTTCACACGGCTCCGACTTTCGGTGCTGATGATGCGAAAGTAGCTAAAGAAGCAACTCCTGAAGTTCCGCCAATGCTTGTTTTGGATGAAAATGGAAATCCTGTGCCTTTAGTGGATTTACAAGGAAGATTCTTATCAGTTGTAAGCGATGAAATTTATGGTTTTGCCAATGAATATGTAAAAGGAGAATACCTTAGCGAAGACGAAAAAAATACAGAATTCAATATTCAGAAGGATAAATTAAAAGCAATCATTTCAGATTTGAAGGCTTATCTTTCTGTTGATGAAAGAATTGCTTTAAAATTAAGAAAAGAAAATAAAGCTTTCAAAGTAGAAAAATACGTTCACTCTTATCCACACAGCTGGAGAACAGACGAGCCGTTATTATATTATCCGTTAGATTCTTGGTTTGTAAAAATGACCGCTGTAAAAGACAGGCTGGTAGATTTAAACAAAGAAATCAACTGGAAACCAAAAGCAACCGGAGAAGGACGTTTCGCTAACTGGCTTGAAAACGTAAACGACTGGAACCTTTCCCGTTCAAGATATTGGGGAATTCCGTTACCGATCTGGAGAACAGACGATTTGAAGGAAGAAAAAATTATCGGTTCTGTAGAAGAGTTATACAACGAGATTGAAAAGTCGATTGAGGCAGGATTTATGAAAGAAAATCCGTTCAAAGGCTTTGTGATCGGAAATATGTCTGAATCCAATTACGAACTTGTTGACTTACACAAAAATGTGGTTGACAAAGTGATTTTGGTTTCAGATTCAGGAAAAGAAATGAAGCGTGAAAGCGACTTGATCGACGTTTGGTTCGATTCAGGTTCAATGCCTTACGCACAATTACATTATCCTTTTGAGAATAAAGAATTAATTGACAACAATAAAGCATTCCCTGCAGATTTCATCGCAGAAGGAGTTGACCAGACCCGTGGTTGGTTCTATACACTTCACGCGATCGGAACAGCTGTTTTTGATTCAGTTGCTTATAAAAATGTAATGAGTAACGGGCTTGTTTTGGATAAAAACGGCCAGAAAATGTCAAAACGTTTAGGAAATGCTGTTGACCCGTTTGAGACACTTGCAGTGTACGGACCGGATGCAACGCGTTGGTATATGATTTCGAATGCAAATCCGTGGGAAAACCTGAAGTTTGATATCGAAGGAATAGATGAAGTAAGAAGAAAATTCTTTGGAACTCTTTACAACACCTATTCATTCTTTGCTTTGTATGCGAATGTTGACGGATTCAATTATTCTGAAAAAGAAGTTGAAAACAGACCGGAAATCGATAGATGGATCTTATCTGAATTAAATTTATTAATCAAAGAAGTAAAGGCATTCTACGAAGATTACGAACCGACAAAAGTAGCAAGAGCAATCAACACGTTTGTAAATGATAACTTAAGTAACTGGTACGTAAGATTATGCAGAAGACGTTTCTGGAAAGGAGATTATTCAGACGATAAAATCTCGGCTTACCAGACTTTATATACTTGCTTGGAAACTGTTGCCAAATTATCCGCTCCGATCGCTCCATTCTTTATGGATCAGTTGTATCAGGATTTAAATAAGGTAACCGGAAAAGAAACTGCGGAATCTATTCACTTAACGGATTTCCCTGTTGCGGATGAAAGTTTAATTGATACTGATCTGGTTGAAAAAACCCATTTAGCACAGAACATTACAAGTATGGTTTTCTCTTTAAGAAAAAAAGAAAACGTAAAAGTTCGTCAGCCGTTGCAGAAAGTATTAATTCCTGTCTTAGATTCAAAAACAGAAGAACAGATCTCGGCAGTTGCAGAATTAATCAAGCAGGAAGTAAACGTAAAAGAATTACAATTAATCAATGCAGAAGAAGCTTCTCATTTAATTGTAAAACAGATCAAACCCAATTTCAAGGCGCTTGGTCCTAAATTAGGAAAAGACATGAAAGTGGTGGGAGGAGAAATTGCAAATCTTGATGCAGAACACATCTCAAAACTGGAAAAAGAAGGAAAATTAGATATCCAGGGTTACGAAATCACATTGGATGATGTAGAGATCTCTACAAAAGATATCCCGGGATGGACGGTAACTTCTGATGGGAAAACAACTGTGGCATTAGATTTGACGTTAACAGACGAGTTAAAATCTGAAGGTATCGCAAGGGAATTCATTAACAGAGTTCAGAACTTGAGAAAAGATAAAGACTTTGACCTTACTGACAGAATATATATTTCATTGGAAGAAAATTCACCATTCCTGGAGGATATTAAGAAAAATGAGGAATATATTTCTGCAGAAGTCTTGTCAAATAAAATAGAAATTGTATCTTCACTTTCAAATTTTAACGAAATCGAAATAGATGAAGTTAATTTTAAAGTAAATGTTGAAAAAATTTAACATATAGTTATTGTTTTTCAAATTCCATTTCATAATTTTATTAAAAAAGAGAAACGAATATGTCAGACGAAAGAGTAAGATACAGTGATGCTGATTTACAAGAATTTAAAGCGGTCATTAAAGAAAAAATAGAAAAAGCAGAAAACGATTTGAAGCTCATCAGAGAAAGTTTCATCAACGATCAGAATAACGGGACAGATGACACTTCTCCTACTTTCAAAGCCTTTGAAGAAGGAGCCGAAACACTGAGTAAAGAACAGAATTCTATTTTAGCAGGAAGACAGGAAAAATTCGTGCGTGATCTTAAAAATGCTTTAATAAGAATTGAAAATAAGACGTATGGTATCTGCAGAGTTACTGGGAAATTAATTCCTAAAGAAAGACTTTTGGCTGTTCCTCATGCTACCTTGAGCATTGAAGCGAAAAATATGCAGAAATAACCATATCGGTTTGTAAAATAAATTTGGGTTTATATCGTATTCATTGGATACTTTATAAACCTAATTTTTAATATGTCCTCATGAGTCAATTATTAATTTTAGGAATCATTATCATTGTCATTCTTGCTTTTTTCAACAGGGAATGGATTAAAAACAGATTCTTTCCTGATGAAAAACGGAATTATACGATTGATGATCAATTCAACTCCGACAAACGTGATCGTGAGAAAGAAATCGACAGGCTTTTGAGTAAAATGGGTAAAAATGGAGTCAACGACTTGTCTGAAAAAGATAGAAAACGGCTCGATGAATTATCCAAAAAGTAAAATTTTAAATTAATACAAAGTGGAATCAATTATTGTACACACCAAGAATGCAATGGAACTGAGTGCGCTGAAAAGTGTCTTAAAAGAAATGAATATTAAATTCGAAAAATTCCATACCAAAAACACCCATCACAATAACAAGACGATCAAAAATATCGTTGATAAGAAAAACGAAAAGATAGGAAAACCTCATAAACCAAAAGGATTGTAATGAAAAAGATATTATTTGTAACCTTTCTTATTTTATTAATTGATCAGGCTTCAAAGATTTATATTAAAACTCATTTCAATCTGGATGACAGTGTGTCTGTTCTTCCGGGGTTCAAATTAACATTTGTTGAAAATCCGGGGATGGCTTATGGACTTCATTTTGGTGGAGTAATCGGTAAATATTTCCTTGTGATTGTAAGAGTTTGTTTAATCGGTGGAATGATCTATCTATTTAAGAACTGGCTACAAAAAGGGGAATCCAATTATCTTCTGATCCCAATGGCCATGATCTTTGCAGGCGCCATCGGAAATTTAATAGACGGAATGTTTTATGGACTCATTTTCGACAGCGGAACTGTATATGATCCAAGTATTGACCGATGGATTGGTTATGGCGGCATTTCAAAAATAACGTCTTTTGGCCACGGTTATTCAACTTTTATGCGAGGGTGCGTAGTGGACATGCTTCATTTCCCATTAGTAGACTGGAATGTCCCTGAAAGCTGGCCTTTGATCGGAGGAAAACATATTGAGTTTTTTAAATATATTTTCAATGTTGCAGATTCGGCAATTACAGTAGGAGCTGTTTTATTATTAATTTTCAGAAGAAAAGCCTTTCCTAATGGTTTAGAGTTTTAGAACCAATACACACAATGAAAAAAAGTATTAAAACAATATTTAAATTTTTCCTGCTTCTTTTTGTTGCAGGAATTATTTTTATAGCCTGGGCGAATTACAGCATTAAGAGAAACAGCAGTGCTTTTGTTTCCTACTCGATTGCAGATGTTCCGCAAACGAAGACAGCCCTTCTCTTAGGAACAGGAAAAACTTTAAGCAACGGAATGCCGAATGCTTATTTCTACAACAGAATTCAAGCAACTGTTGACCTATATAAAAGCGGAAAAATACAATACATCATTGTAAGTGGTGACAACAGCAGAAAAGACTACAACGAACCGGAAGATATGCAAACGGAATTGCTTAAAAGCGGGATTCCGCAAGACAGAATTTTTCTGGACCATGCCGGTTTCAGAACCTTAGATTCTGCTGTAAGAGCTAAAGAGATATTCGGCCAAACCAGCCTGGTTATTATTTCACAGAAATTTCATAATGAAAGAGCCGTATTTCTAGCCAAACAAAACGGGATGAATGCTTTTGGATATAACGCTGCAGATGTTAATAAATACGCAGGTTTGAAGACCAATACAAGAGAATATTTCGCTAAAGCCAAAGCGTATTGGGATCTGATCTTTGGAGTTGAGCCTAAATTCGGTGGAGATAAGATTTTGATTCCTTAAATCCTGATGAAATTTTTACAGTTAGTCATATTACTAATCATTCTCATTTCCTGTAAAAAGGAGAATATTTACTATTATTCCGATAATAAACAGATCAAAGATAGCACCGTTATTCGATTCATTGATGAAGAGCTTAAGAAAATCAATACAAAAGAAAAGAGTTTAAAGATTTACACTACCTTAGATTCAACTTCCTATAAAAACAATCTGGATTCTATCAGAAAAAAAATCTTTATCAAGTCTTTAGAGTACAATCTTAAGCCGAAGGATAGACAAGCATTTAATAATTGGCTCAGAGAAAAAATAATTGTCGTAGATAATAAAAGCGGAAAGATTGTCAATTTTTATAGTTCTTTCAGAAATAAAAAATATGACAGGAAATATGTTCCTCTTTTGGGATTAAGAAAAATAATCAGATTAGGAAATATACTTCATCAAAATCCTAGTTTTGAAATCCCCGAAAATTATCTATTTAACTATCCTTCTCTGCCAATACCTGCAAAAGAGTTAAAAATAACTAAAGAAGAAATTTATTTCTTATCAAAATTCAGCATTAATAATTTTAATATGGAAAGTTATTTTTATAATTATATTTCTTACTTAGATGCAATTAAATTATTTCAATCATATAATAATGGCTTAATCAGAAAACCTTTTATTGTAGAAAAGATTTTAGATGGAGATAAAATAATTTATGTACATAAAGATCAATCCAATAAAATATTCACTAATAATTCATTAGAAAAAATTAATAATCTTCTGTCATATTCCAGAAAAAATTCTTCTGAGGCGTCTAAAAATCAAATTGAAAACGTAGAAAATCTTATATACTTTGGATCAAATCAAGACCATTACATGATGATCAATGATGGAAAATACACTTATTTAATTTATATTTTTGGAGCTGTTATTACAAATCTTGAGAAAAAAGAGTCCAGATTGATTCTTCCAAACATATTTAGGCAAGTTGAAATCAAATACTATAAAGCAATTAGAAAGTAATTTTACTTAAATTTGCAATTCATCAATTTTTTAAAATAAATTTTTAAACAATGTCAAGAATTCTTACCGGCATTCAAGCCACCGGAACACCGCACCTTGGTAATTTACTCGGTGCTATTATTCCTGCAATTGAACTCTCAAAACAGGAAGGAAATGAATCATTTTTATTCATCGCCAATCTGCATTCCTTAACGCAGATAAAAGATGCGAAAGAGCTTAAACAAAATACCTACGAGATTGCTGCGGCTTGGCTTGCTTGTGGGTTAGATACCGAAAAAACATTTTTTTACAGACAGAGTGACATTCCTGAAACCTGTGAACTTTCTTGGCATTTATCATGTTTTTTTCCTTATCAGAGATTAACGTTAGCACATTCATTTAAAGATAAAGCAGACAGACTACAGGATGTAAATGCGGGATTATTTACCTACCCGATTCTAATGGCTGCAGATATTCTGCTGTATGATGCAGAAATTGTACCTGTAGGAAAAGATCAGCTTCAACATTTGGAAATTGCCCGAGATGTAGCGTCAAGATTCAACAATCAGATGGGCGAAGTTTTTGTTTTACCACAGTCTGAACTTCAGGAAAACACAAAATATGTTCCCGGAATCGACGGACACAAAATGTCAAAATCAAGAGGAAATATCATCAATATTTTCTTACCTGAAAAGGAATTGAAGAAACAGGTAATGAGCATTGAAACTGATTCAAAATCTTTAGAAGAACCTAAAGATCCTGAAACGGATAAGGTTTTTGCCATTTATCAGCTGATTGCAACTCCAGAACAGACTGAAGAATTAAGAGCTAAGTATTTAGCAGGGAACTTCGGGTATGGACACGCTAAAAAAGAACTATTGGATTTAATTTTGACAAGATTCGAAAAAGAAAGAGAACTTTTCTCTTACTATATGAACAACCTTGATGAATTAGAGGCAAAACTTCAGGAAGGAGCAGAGAAAACAAGAGTTATTGCTGTAGATACATTAAAAAGAGTTAGAAAATATTTGGGTCTATAAAAATTTAATATATATTTGGAATATAATTTGTTGCGATGAAATTAGATCACATCATTAATTTAGCAAAACAAGATTTAACAAATAAATTAAACGATTTAGCAAATCATTTTAATGCAGATGTTATTTCATATACTGGACATTTTTTCAATGGTATTGAGAAAACTTTTTTAAATATTATAGAATCGTTAGTAGCAGATGGAGATAAAAAAGATAAGATTTACATTATATTAACATCCACGGGAGGTTCAGCAAATGCAGTCGAAAGGTGTGTTAATATATTAAGATATCATTACGAAGAAGTTCATTTTATAGTTCCTGATTATGCATATAGTGCTGGAACAATCTTTTGCATGAGCGGAGATAGCATATTTATGGATTATTATTCTGTATTAGGACCAATAGATCCACAAATTCAAAACAGGGAGGGTAAATTTGTTCCAGCTTTAGGTTATTTGGATAAGATTAATGAAATGTTAGAGAAATCAAAAACCGGAGACTTAACACAACCAGAGTTTTTAATCTTAAAAGATTTTGATTTAGCAGAATTAAGAAGTTATGAACAAGCTAGAGAATTATCAGTTGCTTTATTGAAAAAATGGCTTGTTAAATTCAAATTTAAAAATTGGGACAAACATACTACTACAAATATTGGCAGTCCTGTAACTGATGAGGATAAAGAAAGAAGAGCTGAAGAAATCGCAAACGACTTAAGTAATAATAATAAATGGAAATCGCATGGAAGACCAATTAATATTGAAACTTTAGAAAAGGACATCCGACTCAAAATAAACGACTATTCTTCAGATCCAGTGTTAAGTAATCTTATAAGATCATATAATGAATTATTAAACTCCTTTTTAGAATTCACTAATAATCAAGGTATTTTTATACACACAAAAAATCATTTTTAAATATGGAAAAGTTAGAGAAAAAAATAGAAAAACTTGCTTCTGAGCAAGTAGTAAAAGGTAATCCTAAAGAAAAACTAGAAGAATATTTAGCAGCTTCAAAAGTTTTTGATGATTTAGTAAAACAAGGATTGGCAAAAAGAAGAGGTTTTAATTTATTAAGTATTGATAAAAAAAATAATTTTCAATCAAATGAAATTTCTCTTAATGATTATTTTTTAAAATTATAAGAGTATCGGCGACACCAAAGGTGCCGCCGATACTCTATAAATAGTCTTTAATCTGCAAAAGATGTTTAATAACCTTCAACCCTTCTTCAGTTTTATTTTCATTCAAAACATCAAAGAAAATAACATCCATTCCGAAGCTTTGTGCACCTACAACATCTGCAATCCAGTCATCACCGATCAGAATACTGTTTTCTTTTGTAGCTCCCGAAAGGCTTAAGGAATATTCGAAAATTTCCGGACGGGGTTTTCTTACTCCTACTGTATCTGCACTGGTAATCGTCTGAAAATATTTGTCGATTCCGGATAGAATGCACTTTCTTTCTGTTACCTCCTTAAATCCGTTGGAAATAATATGAAGGGTGTAATTTTTAGCTTTAAGATATTCTAAAATATATGCCGCTCCTTCTACCAATTCATTATGATTTAAGATTTTATCCAGGAAATGTTCCTCAAAATACATCGACAGTTCTTCATCGTTTACATTAAAACGACTGAATGTATCATAAAAACGATGTCTTCTTAAATATTCTTTATCAATGATTCCATCACGGATTTTCTCCCACAGACTTTCATTGATTTCATGATAGACCGCATGAAATTCTTCAAAATCTATATTGTATTTTAATGTGATTTCTTCTTTTTCAAAAAGGTCTTTAATGGTAAGATAGGCATTCTTACGGTGATCCCAAAGTGTATTGTCAAGATCAAAAAAAATGTGCTGAATTTTC
>JBCNMJ010000030.1:0-35536 GCA_039594975.1 Chryseobacterium sp.
AAAAGATTATTAAAACTGTCACACCTATATATCTTGATTTTTACGAGAAAATAAAAAAAAGAAACCCCACTATATAAAGTGGGGTAAAAACTAACTCAAAAACCAATGATAATTACAATTATCACTGAGTATTTTCTGAATACCTTTAGTAAATTCAAAAGCATTCAAATTTCTATCTAAGAAAGTATCTATATAACTACTCTTGTTAGCCTGTGTAAAGAGATTGTAGACATTCCAGAGGTTAATATCTCCATTATCAGCCTTACAGAAACTTTCATCATAATAATAATCTTTAGCAATGGTATTGAGCTGGCTATCATTGAAAGTTAGCTGAGGGATATTTAATCTCTGTTTTTCAGTTTTAGATATGTGTTGATACAGCCTAGTTCTTCCCAATAATTGAGCAAACTGATGCTCGGTTAAGTAATGGTCTGAAAACTCTTTCATTTCCAATAGATGTTGTTGTGCATTGTATTCTGTCAAAGTGTTCATTATTTTACTTTGCAACTCTTGGTATGAGCTTACTCTCATATCATCTACAAAGCCATCACTCCAAACACATAAGTTGCAACACACTTTGTTTTGGAAACCAATGAAGAACTTAAACTTTTCAAAAGTCTTTTTATTGTATAAATTCTCCTGATTATAGGCTCTAACTCCACCAACTGTTAATGATAGCTCATTACCATTAATTGAATCTGTTATACCAGGAATCTTAATAATAAATGCCATTCTTTCAAAATACTGTGTTCTTTCGTGATCTAATAAATCTTTTGCATTCTTGTAAATGGCATCAGGAATTCTGCCTTTAATTTGATGTGAAACTCTTATTTCAGGTTGCATAAAAGATTGGTGAGAAAACACCTTACTAATACAGTCTTGTGTAATATCTATAAATTCCTGATGAGCAATGGTTTTTTCATTGTCTTTAGAAAATACAGGAATAATGCAATCATTCTTTAGTTGATATAGATTTACTTCTTGAGTGTTTGCTTCAATAAAGGGCTTGTGTTCATATGGTATCTCTTTAGTTTGTTTATTTTCCTGGTGAACTTCAATCCTTTGAAGAGAACTATCAAACTCTTGCCAGACTTTATCTTGTTCTACTTCAATTGAAACAGCACCAGGAACAAAATAATGAAGATTTGAATGATGGGTTGTATCATTGTTCATACTGCTTTCATACAAAGAAATCTCTTTAATACTCTGTGCAGGTCTAAGCTCAAATGCTTCTGCTAAGGTAGCAGGTCTGATTTTGTTAATGGTTTCCATTGGTTGAAAAGTTTTGAGGGTTGGATAATTTGATTAAGAATGATTTTCTGGCTTCATATTGAGGTCTTAATTCTCCCTGGTATTCAGGATATTGTTTATAGATAGCTAAAAGCTCTGCAACAGTATTACTGGTTTTAATTTTAGTTAGAATATCATCTTTAGATAAGTAATCTATACCAGGATCAAAAGGAATAGGTTTGATAGAGCTTTGAGGGCTGGTAGGAGAATCCATACCAGTTGAAACAGTTGCAGCTTCTGCAATTCCAGAATTACACCAGTTCAATATTAATTTACCTGTTTCAGAGGTGATAATAAATTCAGGTTTATTCATAAATAGCCCTGTTCTATCTTTTGATGCCTTAGCTAAATGGTTTTCATTGACTAACTCAAAATTTATGGTTAATTCATACTCAAAACCATCTCTGGTAATCTCTTTTGTTCCATGCTTTACTACCTGAGTTTTACCATTACTTCCAACATCTAAAGAATAGTCTATTTTTCTCCTGGTGGTAGTAATAATGTGGCAGCTTGACTGTAATATCCTATTGATAAACGCCTGATGCCTTGGTGTGACATTAGCCCAGTCTTGAAATCTGCCACCTAGTTTCTCATGAATATCAAGACATCCACCAGTACCATTCCATTCATGAGATGCGCTATCAATAATAATTACCTCAATTCCTGATTTCTCACATAGTTCAATTGCTTGAATATACCTTTCAGGAGAGTAAGGAGCTTGTAAATCCAATACATTGTAATTACCTAAGTCTGAATATAGAGAAGCAGAGGAATTTTCTGTATCTATAACAGCTATTTTGCTCCAATCCTGTGTCATTCCATAAGCTAATAATAAAGCTGATTTGGTCTTTCCAAATCCTGATGCTCCTGATAGCCCTAATCTGAGTTTTACTTGTTGTCTTTGTGATTGTTTTAGTTGCATAGTTATAAGATTTAATTGTTAATATTTTTAATTGATTGCTTAATATTGAAAATGAATAATATTCCTGTTCCTGGTACTTTCAGTGAATAAAAAAACCAATCTCATTCTCATAAGATTGGTTGTGAAAAACTATATTTTTTCCTAATAAATATATAAACCTGGGGAAAATATATTGTTTTATAAGATATACTCAGGTATGGGTTTATAAAGTAAATTTTTTAATTCCGAGTTTTCAAAGTCAATATCTTTCAAATTATAATGACTGACTGGTATATTGTCCTTTGTAGACTGTTTTAAATTTCCATTATATAAAACCTTAATTAATAGTACATAGAAACCATTAAGGTATTGTGTATTTGTTTTATATCTTTTGAAAGTATCATTAAATTGAAAAATATCTGTACTAAGAAATAGCTCTTTTATTCTTAATTGTTCAATTTTGTCTTTCATATCAAGCTTATAAAATAATGTCTCAAATTCAGAAAAAGCTTTGGTTGGTAATCTTTGATATTTCTTAGAAATTTCTTTATGCTCCTCTAATAGCTCTACAAAAGAATACCAATCTTTGAATAAATTAATAATCTCAATTTCTTGAAATGACACAAAATCCTCACCTAATTCGTTAGTATTCAAAATCGAAGAAAAATA
Source organism: Chryseobacterium sp. (assembly GCA_039594975.1). Taxonomy (GTDB): domain Bacteria; phylum Bacteroidota; class Bacteroidia; order Flavobacteriales; family Weeksellaceae; genus Chryseobacterium. The sequence continues at coordinate 2,861 of JBCNMJ010000030.1, forward strand.
GATACAAGATTTTAGATATTTATAATAAGCTTCTTGTTTGGTAAGCCTACCATTACCTAAAATCAGTTCTAATATTCTTCTTTTAATTTTATTTATTTGACTGCCATTTAATCTTTTATTATCTATTAGAGTAATATGCTCTTCAAAGAAATATTTCTCAAACAAAACATAAATCTCATAATCTCTGAATGGATGTGAAAGTTCAACTAAACTCCCTCTCCACTTAAATGGTAGAACATAAGTATTTAATTCACTTTGATATATTTTATCAATAGTATCTTCAAAACCATTTGAAGACAAATATATTTTATCTAATAATTGTATACTATGTAATCTACAATTTAAGAATTGATTACAAATTGATGCCCATAGAATGTAAGCAGGCAAGTCTCCACCAAAATAAGTTCCAGAGAGAAATTTTTCTCCCTTTTCCATAATAAATATTTCTTTAGGTGGATATAAAAGCCTATTCATTCCTGCCCTATTGGTTTCATTGATTTTTTTTCTTGCTAGTGAAATCCTATTGTAAAGTTTTTTATAAACTTCATCAAGTTCTTTATGTTGATTATTAATATAGGTATAACTTATTATATCAAGGTTAGATGTGAAAGATTTACAGTCTTGAAAAGTATCATAAATAACATTATTCTGAAACTCATTATAAGGTAATGAATCCTTAGATATTTCTAATGGCCTAGGAAGGAATATATAAATATCTCCTTTTTTTCTCTGTCTTGCCAAAGACTGAATTACGGCATTGATACCACTTGTAAATACACCTTTATTATTAAAATATTCAATACTTATATCTTTAGGGAAAATTATAATGAAACTATGGTTTTCTTTTGTTATGTTAATCCCTGTTGAAAAGTTTGTACCAATATTTATCTTAGAAGGGTTATATTTTTTATTAGCATTTAAATCAAAAGAATCAGAATAACATTTGTTAATATTATATTTTATAGGATATAATATATCAGACAGTGTTTTAATCTTACTATTTGAGGGAATTCCTAGAATTTTTTTTGTTAATGTCTTTGAATAAACCATCATATCAAATGGTTTTTTATTCTTTATTAAGCTATTTACAAGTTTTATTAACTCCGTATCTTGATCAATAGTATGACCTGAATAAAAGTTAATATGTAATCTACTTTGCTTTTCTATAATCCTTACTCTTTTAGACTCTATAATTTGGATTTTTCTATTGGTAAATTCTGATAAATATTTTATTACTTCTTTTGATGCCTCATTAAATGTAGCACTTACAATGAATATTTTATGGATTAAATCTTGATAATTCCAAAGTTTATATATGTATTCCTCCTTAAAGTTATGAATACTATCATGCACTTCATCCAAGATTAAAACTAATTTTTTATTCGCTTTTTCACAATAACTTCTTAATTTATTGAAATAGCGAGTTTTTTTCATTGCCTGAAATAGCTTTGTATCTCCTGGATTTCCTAATAATGCATTTATTGTTAAAACATGAACATCATAATTTGTTATTTTAAATTCATTAATAAGATCTGTATCTTCGATTAAAAAGAAATTTTCTTCTTTAGATTTTTCTCCGAAGTAAAAATCTTCGATATTAAGGAAGTTAAAAATTCTATTACGGCTAATTAAGTGTGAAATTTCATTAACATATTGGTTGATTAAATTATTATAAGGTACTGCTACAACAACAAGATAATCATCTGAATTAGCATATTTAGTTAACATATTAATAATTGAATGAGATTTTCCTTGTCCTACCCCTGCATTAATTACAACAGTATTTTGAATATCAAACCCTTCATCAAATAGAGGTTGAAGTGCATCACTAATAAATCCTTCTTCGTTAGGCTCAATAACAATTTTTTCATCAACGCTATAATATTCACTAAAATCACCTGGATTTATTTCTTTAAACTCAATTGGGGTATCCTCGAAATGAGTGTTTGGTAAGCTTGTCTCCATATATAATATAACTGTGCTGTAAAAATACTACAACACAGTTAAAGTTATTTTAGTTTTGAATTTAATTTATTCATTTGTTCACTCACTTTCTTATTTACAACTTTAGCATAATGCTCCTGGGTAATAGTAATTTTTGAATGACCTAACAACTCTGACACTATCTCCATAGGGACATCATTAAAGAGTAATACTGTTGTTGCAAAGGTTCTTCTTGCTAAATGGTGGGTCAGTCTTTTCTCTATCCCAACAATGTCTGCTATTTCTTTAAGGTAGGCATTAAACTTCTGATTACTGAAACTTGGCAGTACTTTTACTTCATGTGCATTGTTGTATTTCTCAATGATGAATTTACTTTTAGTCAATAGGGGAATAGATAAATTTTGTTGAGTTTTAAGCCTTTTCATATTAATCCATTCATTGCCATCAAAGCCCTTTACAATATGAGATTTCTCAAGATTAGTCATTTCATTATAAGCTAGTCCTGTATAACAACAGAAAATAAACATATCGGCTACTGTTTGTAATCTCTCTGCCTTAAATTGATACATCTCAAGTTTCTTTAATTCTTCTGTTGTTAAATAAACTATCTCTTTTTTAACACGTTTTACCCTATACCCTACAAAAGGATCTCTATCTATAATTCCTTGTGAGATGGCTATTTTAACAACTTTCCTAAACCTTTGAATCATCTTGTTTACTGTTGCAAGAGCTAAAGACTTCTCTGTTTTCAAATAAAATTCATAATCCTGAACAAATCTTAAATCCAAATCTTTAAACTGATAGTCTGCCTTAGTGAATGAATACATAATAAAACCTTTCAATAAGTCTCTTGCCTGTTTAAACTTCCAAAGTGTAGCAATTGAATACTCCTTTCCTACAAGTTTTTCAAGTCTGTCATTATGCTCTTTAAAAAGTTCAAGAATTGTTTTGGTTCTGATTGAGACATCTCCTTTGTATTGTAAGTAAATATCTCCTACATCAAAGTTTTCTTCATTGACTTGCAGAAATAAAAAAGCCTGATTAATTTCATTCTTAATCAGACTTAATTGTGTATTGATAAAACTGTTTTCTTCATTGGGTGGTTTAGCCTTCTGTAGTCTACTATCCCATTGCTTAGGATTTACAAATAATCCAGTAGAAAACTCTTTTCTATCCTGGTGAAAAGTAATCCTACACTTTATAGGGCACTTACCCTGTTTATTTTGTTTCACTTTTTGCAATAGAAAAAGTATTGATAATTTATTGTTATTCATTGATTTAAGTTTTAGAAAATGGGACACCAAAAAGTAGAAATGGGACACCTAATAGGACACCTTTTAATAAGTATTCTATATATCTGATTACATAGAGTAAATGGAACTGTTGTAATTAAGACAACATTACAATATCCTGAAATAGAGAATAAAGCATAAAAAAAACACTTACATTTCTGTAAGTGCTTGATTTAAAAAGTGGTCCCACCTGGGCTCGAACCAGGGACCACCTGATTATGAGTCAGGTGCTCTAACCAACTGAGCTATAGGACCTCAAAACTTGGTTAAATTTTGTGTTTGCAAAAATAGCAAAAATTCTTTCACCACAAAATTTTTTATTGCTTTTCTTGGCATAATTCTACCAGTACTCCATTGGTAGATTTAGGATGCAAGAACACAACTAATTTGTTATCAGCACCTTCTTTCGGTTCTTCGGAAATAAATTGAAAACCTTCATTTTTCAGTCTTTGCACTTCGTCGTAGATATTTTCCACTCCAAATGCCAAATGATGAATACCTTCTCCCTTTTTATCTATAAATTTTGAGATCGGACTTTCAGGGTTGCTGGCTTCCAAAAGCTCTATTTTACTTTCTCCGGTTTTATAGAAAGACGTAACTACTCCTTCCCTTTGTACGGTTTCTTTTTTATACGATTCTTTCCCCAGTAATTTAGCAAAGAGTTCATCTGAAACTCCCAAAGACTTTACGGCAATACCGATATGTTCTAGCTTCATAAATACTAATCAATAATTTAAATTGTAATTTTGATACTGCTTCTTAATTTCAAAGTATCAATTCAAACAAAAGTACTAAATTTGCAGAACTTATGGAAAGTAACAGACAAAGAAAAGTAGCACAGATTATACAGGAAGACTTCGCAGAGCTTTTCCGCCAACAGGCTGCCAACAGCCAGCAAAGTATTTTAGTAACCGTTTCTGACGTAAAAGTAACGGCAGATTTGGGGATTGCAAAAATTTACTTAAGCATTTTCCCGCAGGAGCACCGCAGTGCTGTGATGAAGGAAATAGAAGAAAACAAAGCTCAGTACAGAAATTTTATCGGCCAGAAAATGGCAAAACAAGTACGTGTAATTCCAAATCTTAACTTTTATCTGGACACCACTCTTGATGACGTGGAAAAACTGGAGAGAGAATTAAGAGGTGAAGGTGACAATCCTGTTTTATAGTACATTTTGAAGAACATTGCATTTTATATCGCATCCCGATACCTTTTAGCTAAAAAAGGGAGCACTGCCGTTACGTTTATTACATGGCTTGCTGTAGGAGCGATGACCGTAGCTGTGACTGCGATGTTCGTTATTATTTCGGTTTTCTCCGGACTGGAAGATTTCAATAAAGATCTTATTGCCAACCTGCATGCAGATCTTACCTTAAAAAGCAGCTCAGGAAAAACGATTAAGGATATACAACAGGTAGAGACTACTTTAAAAAAGAACAAAGAAATTGTGAGCTTTTCTAAAGTGATCGAAGAAAAAGTATACATCAACTATAGCGGCAAAGGCGATATTGCCTATTTACGAGGGGTAGACTCTGCTTACACGAAAGTGAATCCTATTGATAAAAGTATTTTCTACGGAACTTACCCAAGCTTCAAGTATTCCAATGAAGTGATTATGGAACATTCTCTTAAAAACAGACTTTCTATTCCTATTGATTCTACCTCGGATTTTGCCACAGTTTTCATGCCTAAACCAGGTACAGGAATTATTAATAAGGAAGAAGATATTTATAATAAGAAAAATATTTTCGTTACAGGAGTTTTTCCGGGAAATGATCAGCTCAACAACTACATTATAGCTCCTATTGAACTCACTGAGGAACTATTAGATCTACCAAAGCAGTCTGCCTATCAAATTGTGATTAAACTTAAAAATCCCGAAAACGCAGATCTGATAAAGCAAAATTTAATTTCACAACTTGGCAAAACGGTTGAAATCAAAACCAAAGAAGAGGAAAACGCCGCCTTCTGGAAAATGATTAACACCGAAAAGCTGTTTATTTACCTTATTTTTGCTTTAGTAATCTTCATTACGACCTTCAATCTTGCCGGAGCAATCATTATTCTTCAGCTTGATAAAAAAGAACAGGCCCGTTCACTCATTTCACTTGGATTTCCTTTAGCTCATTTAAGAAAGACGTATTTCTATACCGGAGTTCTTATTGTAATTTTAGGCATTATTTCCGGACTGATTCTAGGCACTCTTTTATGCTATTTCCAACAATATACTGAGTTTTTCAAAGCTATAGGAACATTGCCTTTTCCTATTAAGATTGTTGGAAACAATTATATCATCGTAGCCTTTACTGCAGCGGTATTCGGAATACTTATTTCATGGTTCTTTTCAAAAATCAGCAAAGACTATATTACTAAAAGTTAATACATAACGTTTCATTTTTTTGTATCTTTACGCCCCCAATTTTAAAAAATGAAACGAATATTATTTTCTTTGTTGTTTGCAGTTGCATTTATCAATGCGTTTGCACAAATTCCGGCAGGATATTACAACGGAACAACAGGACTTACTGGAGCCGCTTTGAAAAGCAAGCTTAATCAGATTATCACTAATGGTCATATCGATCACGGCTATAATGGCCTTTGGAGCGGTTATCAGACTACCGATCGTGATTATTATTATGAAAATGACGGAACAATTTTAGATATTTATTCTGAAAACGCCAATGGTCCGGATCCTTATACATTTACTTACTCAACCAACCAGTGTGGTTCTTATACTACAGAAGGAAACTGCTACAATAGAGAACACGTAGTACCTCAGAGCTTATTCAACAGCAACTCTCCTATGGTTGCAGATATTCATTTCATTAGGGCTACTGATGGAAAAGTAAATGGGATGAGATCTAACTATCCTTATGGAAAAGTAGGCTCTGCATCTTTTACTTCCTTAAACGGATCCAAACTCGGGACCTCCGTTTCACCAGGATATTCAGGAACGGTTTTTGAACCTGTTGATGCTTTTAAAGGCGATGTGGCAAGAATGATTTTTTATTTTGTAACACGATACGAAACGCAGCTTTCTGGGTTCAGCTCAGGAAATATGTTGGGAAATTCAGCTTTTCCAGGTCTTCAAACTTGGGAGCTTAATCAACTACTAGCCTGGAATGCACTAGATCCTGTTTCTCCTGCAGAAATTGGAAGAAACAATGCTTCGTATGTTTATCAGGGAAATAGAAACCCTTATATTGACCACCCGGAATATGTTGATCAAATTTGGGGAACACCAGTTGTTGATACTCAAGCTCCAACAGCACCAACTAATTTAGTAGCTAATAACCCTACCAGCAATTCAATTTCTTTAAGCTGGACTGCAGCTACAGACAACGTAGGAGTAGCAGGTTACGATATTTATTTTTCAAGTGGAGCTTTCTATGCTACAGTTACAGGAACCACAGCAACAGTTCAGGGATTAACCCCTTCTACTACCTATACATTCTATGTTATTGCCAAAGATGCAGCCGGAAACTCATCGCCACAAAGTAACAATGCAACAGAAACAACTCTTGCAGGACAGCCGGGCGGAGGAAGCTGTGGCACTGAAGATTTTAGCAATATTCCTGCAGCCTCTTCCAACTATGCAAACCAAACCTGGACCAATAACTCCATTACATGGAATGCAACCGATGCGAGAACAGACCAAACAATCACTGGAAAAGCAATCACGATAAGAGATGGCTATCTATTAAGTTCTACCCTTTCCGGAGGAATCCAAAGCCTAACTGTAAAAACCCAGTTGAAATTCAACGGTTCTGATAGTGCTTTAAATCTGTTAGTAAATGGTGTTCAGGTGGGAACAATTCCTTACAGCGCAACAGCAGGAACATATACAATCAACAACATCAACGTAAGTGGAAACGTTACCATAAAATTAGTCAATCCAGTTTCAGGGAACAGAGTAGCTATTGATGATCTAAGCTGGACTTGCTATACCAGCTTGTCGACTTCAGAAACTTCAAAAGATAACATATTCGGAATTTATCCTAATCCTGTTAAAAACAATGAGCTTTTTGTAAAAGGCGAAAACATTAATAAGATCACAAAAGCAGAAATTATTGATCTTTCAGGAAAGCTTATTCAGGTGATTCATCATCCGTTTAAAAATTCTAATAAGATAGATCTTAAAAACTTATCGAAAGGAGTCTATATTCTGAAAACAGATATAAGCACTATAAAATTCATTGTACAATAAATACAAAATTAATTCATAAAAGACCGAAATTCTCGGTCTTTTTTTTATTTTTGAAATATGATTTCCAATAAAAAATTAGGCTTAATAGGACGTAATATCTCTTATTCTTTTTCAAAAAAATTTTTTGAAGACAAATTTCAGAAACTGATGCTGAAAGATTTTTCTTACAGTATTTTTGATTTAAATGAGATACATGAGGTTGAACAGTTATTTTCTACCTCTGATCTTTTAGGATTTAATGTAACCATTCCTTACAAAGAAAAAATCATCGATTATCTGGATGAATTGAGTGACGAAGCTCAGAAAATAGGAGCTGTTAACTGTGTCTTAATTCAGGATGGAAAAAAAACAGGATACAATACAGATGCTTTCGGGTTTGAAAAAACTTTGCTTCTTCATAAAAAACCACATCAAAACGCGGCCCTTATACTTGGAAATGGCGGAGCTGCAAAAGCCGTTCAATATGTTTTGAATAAACATAGAATCAGTTCTATTACCGTTTCCAGAAGCACGAAAATTAATTTCGATAACCTGGATCAGGCAACTGTTGAAAACCACCCCATTATTATTCAATGTACTCCTGTAGGGACTTTCCCGAATGTAGAAGACTGCCTGAAATTTCCTTTTGAAGGACTATCTAAAAATCATCTGGTAATCGACTTAATTTACAATCCCAATTATACCCAATTCATCATCAATGCCTCTGAAAAAGGAGCAAAAACAGTGAACGGATATTATATGCTCGAACAGCAGGCAGAAAAAGCCTGGGAAATTTGGAATTTTCAAAAAAAATAACATAAATTAGTGTTTTAATTGGCTTTTTGCTATATTTAAAGGATATTAATGCCACTCACATAAAAGACTTGCTATGACTACAGAAAACAATCTTTCTGAAAACGAAGAAAAGAAAAATGCTCAAGAAGTATCTCAACAAAACCCGTCAGAAGAACCCGTTTCTTCTCATGAGCCTCCTCATGATGAAGATACAGATTCTGTGGAAGATCAGGAAGAAGAAGTTGAAATTTCTTTAGCGGAAGCTTTAAAGGAAATGGAAAAAATCATTAACACCCCCAATGCTGGTGAAAATTTCAAAAAATTCAACCTTTTAAAAGAAAAAGCAAGTCACCACATCCATGATGAGATAGAAGATAAAAAGCATGAATATGTAGAAGCTGGAAATGCTCCTGAAAATTTCAGTTACGAGCATCCTCTACAATCTAAGCTTTCTGCATTGATTAACATCTTCAAAGAAAAGCATGATTCTTACCAAAAAGGTCAGGAAGAGGAGCAAAAGAAAAGCTTGGAACAACGCCAGAATATCATTGAAAGACTTAAAAATCTATATACCAATTCAGAGCCGGGAACCAACCTTTTTAAATCAATCCGTGAAATAAAAGAAGAATGGTCTAAAGCCGGACAGGTTGCGAAATCCGAATTTAAAATTCTTAACAACAATTATTTTCACCATCTGAATCAGTTTTATCAGATGCTGGATTTGAATAAAGAGTTTCTTGAGCAGGAATACAGCCACAATCTTGAGAAAAGACAGCATATCATAGAACGCGCAAAAGAACTTGAGAATGAGCCTGTGATTCAGAAAGCACTGAATGAGCTCCAGTATCTTCATAAGCTTTGGAAAGAAGAAGCTGAGCCGGTTGCTGAAGAATTCCGTGAAAAAACCTGGGAAGAATTTAAAGAAATTTCCAACAAAATACATGAAAGAAAATCTGAACTTTCTGCTGCGATAGAATCTGAGCAAAGCATCAATCTGGAGAAAAAAAACCAGATCATTGCTGAAATTAAGAAGCTTTCAGAGCCTGCAGAAACTCCTAATCATAATTACTGGCAAAATGCCATCCGAAGAGTTGAAGATCTTCGTTCAGAATTTTTGAAAACCGGAAGTGTTCCAAGAAAACTTTCCAATCAGAACTGGACTGATTTCAAAACGACACTAAGAAATTTCAACACAACAAAGAACAACTATTACAAATCATTAAAAGGGTCTCAGCAAAGTCATCTGGAAGAAAAATTAAAACTTATTCAGACCGCTAAAGACAACATGAACAATGAAGAGTGGGACATTGCGGTACCATTATTCAAAAAACTTCAGGAAGACTGGAAAAAAATCGGACATGTTCCTAAAAGCATGACCAATAAAATCTGGGATGAATTCCGTGATGCTTGTAATACATTCTTCAACAACTACAGAGAAAAAAGCAATACCTCTACAGATAATTGGAAAGAGAATTACAAACATAAAAAAGAACTTCTTGATCAGCTGAAAACCATCACTAATGAAGATGGCAGCATTGAAAAGATTGAAGCGATAAAAACAGCATGGAATAATATCGGAAAAGTCCCTAGAGAAAAAATATCTATCAATTCTGAATTCAACAAAACGTTGAGAGAAAAGCTAAAACTGAATAAAATCAATGAATTAGAGCTTAAAGAAGAAGGACTTTCTGAAAACCAGTTAACTGACAAAGCCAGAAAAATCAAGAGCCAGATCTCAGATCTTGAGGCAGAAATCGTAAAATTGGAAAACAATTTAGCGTTCTTTAACAAACCATCGAGAGAAAATCCTTTATTAAAAGATACTTTTGATACTATCGATGAGAAAAAAGCTCATTTAGAAACCTTAAGACAAAATCTTCACAGCATAATCGCAGGAGAATAAACTTATAAAAATCTAAAAAGCGGAGCCAAGCAATTTGTCTTCGCTTTTTTCTTTCTTATGCAAGACGAATTTTATATCAGAAGATGTATTGAGCTTGCCCAAAAAGCAATCGGCAATACCTACCCGAACCCTTTAGTGGGAAGTGTAATTGTTCATAATGGAAAAATCATTGGTGAAGGTTATCATCATAAAGCAGGAGAACCCCATGCAGAAATCAATGCCATCAATTCCGTTAAGGATAAAAGTTTAATTCCAGAATCTACAATCTATGTTTCTCTGGAGCCTTGTGCACATTACGGAAAAACGCCGCCGTGCGCTTTAAAAATAAAAGAATTAGGATTTAAAAAAGTGGTAATCGGGGCCATGGATTCTCATGATAAAGTAAACGGAAGGGGTAAAAAAATAATTCAGGATGCAGGCATTGAAGTCGTTTCCGGAATTTTAGAAAATGAGTGTAATGAACTGAATAAACGATTTTTTACCTATCATGAAAAGAAAAGACCATATATCATTTTAAAATGGGCAGAGTCCGGAGATGGCTTTCTGGACAAAGATTTTAAGCCCATCTCTATCTCCAATACTTTAGTCAATCAATTTGTTCATCAGTTAAGAGCCGATGAGCATGCTATTCTGGTGGGAACACAAACTGGTTTAAATGATAATCCAAGCTTAACGGTAAGAAATGTGGAAGGCGTAAATCCCGTAAGAATCCTGATCGATTTTGATCTGAAGGTTCCGCAGGATTTCAGCATATATAATAAGGAAGCAAAAACTATTGTTATCAATTCTATTAAAGAAGAAATTCAGGATAATATCCATTTTATTAAAATTAATAAAGAAAACTTTCTGCAGGATCTAATGAATGCTTTATATAAAGAACAAATCCAGTCTGTCATTATTGAAGGGGGAAGGTTTACTTTACAGCAATTTATTGATGAAAATCTTTGGGATGAGGCAATTATTATTAAAAATGAAGATCTAAAGCTGGGGAATGGAACAAATGCTCCTATTCTAAATAAAATGAAGCCTTATAAGTCCGAAGTGATCAGAAATAATACTATTAAATTCTATCAATTCAATAATTAAATCATTAATTATCAGAAATTTAACATAATAAATATGTAATGATTCTTCACCATACTTTGAAATTAATTATGTAATTTCATGATGAAACTAAAAATTATCATCATGAAAAATTTGAGAAAATTATCAAAAAAAGAATTAAAGTCAGTAAACGGAGGAGCCCAAACTTGTTATTACTTAGCTAATGGAACTAAAGTTTGCCCATGTCCCGCGGGAGAAAAATGGTGTCCGGATGGTTGTAAGCCAACAAATACATTATGCTAAATTTCTTAAAACAATTAGAACATAGGAGAACTTAACAGTTCTCTTTTTTTGTGCGGTATTTAAAAAGCTTTAACTTTGAAAAATTAATTCTAAATCCAGGGCACAATCAGCTTTCTTTATAAAATATGTTCAGTTTTAAGACGATAGAATCTGCAGTAGAAAACACCTTATTAAAGGAAAAAGGAAGCAAATTCATTGGGTTTGCTTTTCCAGTGAACAATGAAGAAGAACTAAAAAATGCTTTAGAAAAAATCCGTGCAGAGCATCCAAAAGCAACACATCATTGCTATGCCTTTAGAATAGGCTTGAATGGTGAAAATTATCGCGCTAATGATGACGGAGAACCTTCCGGAAGTGCAGGTCTTCCGATTTACAATCAATTATTAGCGAATGAAATTACTAATGTCTTGGTTATATCCGTTCGTTACTATGGGGGCACAAAACTGGGAGTTTCAGGATTGGTAAAAGCCTATAAAGAATCGGCAAAAATCACATTGGAAGAAGCCAATATCATTACTAAAGAATTAGAAACAGAAATCGAAATTCAGTTTCAGTTTAATCAGCAAAATACCATCTTTACCCTACTTTCAAAATTTGATGCTAAAGTTTTGAATTTTGACACTCAGGAAAATTGTATTCTTACAGCTTCACTAAAAATTGCCCAAAAAGAAAACATCTCAGACAAATTGTCCGAGATGCAGTATGTTTCTTTTAAATTTAAAGAATAATTAATCCCTTCTTCCACCCATAAACAAGGATAACCAGTAGAGAAGTTGCGCTAGCGAGCCGATAGCAGCTACCACATAGGTTCTTGCCGCCCATTTCAAGCTATCCTGCACTCCGACATATTCTTCAGAAGTTACAGTCCCTGTGTCTTTCAGCCATTTCATTGCTCTGTTACTTGCATCGTATTCCACAGGAAGTGTCACAAAAGCAAACAAAGTTGTAAAAGCAAACATCAACACCCCAATTCCCAATACCAGTCTATTTCCCGTTGGATTATCAATAGTACGTGTCGCAGCCATGATCATAATCCCGGCAATCAGAACAAACTGCATCAGATTAGAACTTATACTTACTACAGGAACCAATTTGGATCGTAGCTGAAGCATAGAATATCCTTTAGCATGCTGAACTGCGTGACCGCATTCATGTGCCGCAACCGCTGCAGCAGCGGCATTTCTCTGCATATAAACACCTTCAGAAAGATTTACTGTTTTATTTTCCGGATTGTAGTGATCCGTTAATTGCCCAGGAACTGAAATTACCTGAACATCCGTGATCCCGTTATCTCTTAACATCTTCTCAGCCACTTCCTTTCCTGAAAGCCCGTTACGAAGATGTACATTAGAATAATATGCAAATTTTGATTTTAATTTTGATGAAACCCACCAGCTTACCAGCATCGAAATACCGATAATTATATAGTAACCGTAATAACTTATCATTTTATTAGATTTTTAATGTGTTTTTTTTACTATTTTGATGTAAAAACTGTGCCAAAGTATTGTATTTAATTAATTATATTTGTCTGTCTAATTAGCGTCATACATTATGTCGAAAGTCTCCATTATTGAAGTAAAAACCCCGGATCAGGTAAAGAAATTTGTCCGTTTTCCGATGGATTTATATAAAAACAACCCTTATTACGTTCCGGCATTCATCAATGATGAAGTTAACGTTTGGAATCCCAAGCAAAATCCTGCCCTTCAATACTCTGAAGCCAAACAGTTTTTAGCCTATAAAAACAATACTGTTGTCGGCAGAATTGCTGTAATTATCAATCACAAAGAAGAAAAAGAGCTGGGAATCAGAAAAGTCCGTTTCGGATGGATCGATTTTATTGATGATGAAGAAGTTTCTCAGGCGTTAATTCAGACCGCCATAGATTTTGCCAAAGAGAAAAATATTGACACTATTGAAGGACCGATGGGTTTCACCAATTTGGACAAAGCAGGAATGCTGACATTGGGTTTTGACAAATTGGCAACAATGATCGGAATTTACAACAATGAGTATTATCCGAAGCATCTTGAAAAATTAGGATTGATAAAAGAAAAGGAATGGGTGGAATTTGAAATCATCTTCCCTGATACTTTGCCTGAAAAAATCTATAAATTCAACGAGCTGATTTCTCAGAAATATCATCTGAAGGTTCTGAGATTTAAAACGAAAGAAGAAATCTTACCTTATGCAGATGCCATGTTTGATCTTCTGGATGAAACCTACAAGCATCTTTCGACCTACACTCCTATTTCCGACGAACAAAGAAAAACATATAAGGAAAAATATTTTCCTCTTCTAGATAAAGATTTCATTATTTGCATTGTAGATGAAAACAATCATCTGATTTCGTTTGCCATCACAATGCCTTCCTATTCTAAAGCATTACAAAAGTCAAAAGGAAAATTACTTCCTTTCGGATGGTGGCATTTCTTGAAAGCCGGAAAGAAAAACGACAGGGCTAATTTCTACCTGATCGGAATTCATCCCGATTATCAGAGACGTGGAGTTACTTCAATTATCTTTAAAGAAATTTGGGATGTTTTTAATAAAAAAGGGGTAAAATACCTGGAAACCAATCCCGAACTGGAAGAGAATAAGAGCATTCAGCTTTTGTGGCAGGACTATAATCCTGTAAATCATAAAAGAAGAAGAACTTATTCACTAAATATTAGCAACAAATAAAGGCAATTGCTTAGCCTTAATAATTTAATATTTTTTAATGAAACCACATCTTATTGTTTTCGCCATTTTAATCGCAGGATTTATTGTTTACAATTTCTTTTTCAAAATAGAAGATGACAGAATGAACACTGTAGTTAACATAATGTATGCAAGTGTCTTATTTGGATATATAGCATTTATGGCCTTTTCTCTTCTTAAAAAAATGAAAAAATAATTACTATTTTTATTCATTCTAAATTACCAATTTTCTCCATTTTCATCCTATTTTAAAGCTGATAAATTTCATGCTTTCTTGTTTATTCGCTAAATTTGCAAATTGAGATAATAATGCAAAAATGAATTTACCTGAAAGTTATATTCCAATCCTTATACAAGCAGGTGTTGCGATAGGTTTCGTAGCCATTTCTTTGCTTGGAGCGCATTTTTTAGGTCCAAAACAGAAAAAAGGAAATTCTGTTAAAAACCAAAGCTGGGAATGTGGGGTCCCGGTAGAAGGAAATGCAAGAACACCGTTTTCCATCAAATATTTTTTGACAGCGGTATTATTCGTACTATTCGATATTGAAATCGTATTTTTTTATCCATATGCAGTTAACTTCAGAGAATTCGGAATGGAAGGATTCTTGGCGGTACTTACATTTGTGGCGATTTTCTTCATGGCATTTTTCTATGTCTGGAAACGCGGCGCATTAGATTGGGATAAATAAGAGAAATTATAAATTTTAAATTACAAATTTTAGATGGTGATTTTTAATTAAGGTTAACATTAACAATAATTTAGAATCTAAAATTTAAAATCTAAAATCTACTAAAATGTCAGATAACAAACCAGTAATAAGAACAGATGCACCTGCTCCGGAAGGATTTGAAGGAGAAGGGTTTTTCGCAACGAAACTGAGCAGTGTAATCGGGATGGCTAGGAAGTTTTCTCTTTGGCCGTTGCCTTTTGCAACCTCTTGTTGTGGTATCGAGTTTATGGCTACCCTGAACCCGACGTATGATGCTTCAAGATTTGGTATGGAAAGAAACTCTTTCTCACCAAGACAAGCAGATATGCTGATGGTTTGCGGAACTATATCTAAGAAATTAGGACCTGTCCTAAAAGAAGTGTACACTCAGATGGCAGAGCCGAAATGGGTGGTAGCTGTGGGAGCTTGTGCTTCCAGCGGTGGTATTTTTGATACATATTCTGTATTACAGGGTATCGATAAAATTATTCCTGTGGACGTTTATGTTCCAGGATGTCCTCCAAGACCGGAACAGATCATTGAAGGGGTAATGCAGGTTCAGGCTTTGGCAGAAAGCGAAAGCATCAGAAGAAGAGATATGCCTGAATATCAGAAATTACTAGATTCTTACAACATAAGCAACTAACGGAAATGACAAACGAATTTGTATTAGAAGCAATCACAAGAGAATTTCCGGAATCCGTTATCGCAAGCTCAGAGCCTTATGGAATGCTGACAGTTGAGGTAAAGAAAGAAGATTTGAAGAAAATCGTTCATTATCTTAAAGATTCATCACTGGAAATCAATTTCCTTACTGACATTTGTGGAATCCATTACCCGGAATTCCCAGAGAAGGAAATCGGAGTGGTTTATCATTTACATAATATGATGACTAACTTCAGATTACGTCTGAAAATCTTCATGTCCAGAGAAAATATCGAAGTGGATTCTTTAGTGGA
Organism: Chryseobacterium sp.; assembly: GCA_039594975.1. Taxonomy (GTDB): domain Bacteria; phylum Bacteroidota; class Bacteroidia; order Flavobacteriales; family Weeksellaceae; genus Chryseobacterium. Next base: position 18,703 of record JBCNMJ010000030.1, read on the forward strand.
ATTGTACGCCGGAGCTAACTGGATGGAAAGAGAAACTTATGATTTCTTCGGAATTAAATTTAAAGGACACCCGGATCTTAGACCTATTTTAAATATGGAAGATCTTGGGTACCACCCAATGTTGAAGGAATATCGTTTGGAAGACGGCACAAGAACCGATAAGAACGATAGCATGTTCGGAAGATAAAAAATATAAATGATTAATGATGATTGATTAATGATCAATTATCGCTTATCAATTATCAATTATATATTATGAAAGATAACTCATTATCTAATATACTAAACCAGTACGACAGTAAGGAGCAAATTGACGGGCAACTGTATACCCTCAATTTAGGACCAACCCACCCTGCAACGCACGGGATTTTCCAGAATATCTTAACGATGGACGGAGAAAGAATCCTTCACGCGGAGCAAACGGTAGGATACATCCATAGAGCTTTTGAGAAAATTTCTGAAAGGAGAAACTATTCTCAGATCACTACCCTTACCGACCGTATGAATTACTGTTCTGCACCTATCAACAATTTAGGTTGGCACATGACAGTAGAGAAGCTAATCGGAGTTGAAGTTCCAAAGCGTGTAGACTATATGCGTGTAATTTTGATGGAATTAGCAAGAATCGGGGATCACCTTATCTGTAACGGGGTAACCGGGATGGACTCCGGAGCAATTACTGGTCTTACCTATATGTTCATCGAAAGAGAACGTATTTACGATATGTACGAGCAGATCTGCGGAGCGAGAATGACAACGAATATGGGAAGAATCGGAGGTTTTGAAAGAGATTTCACTCCGAAATTCCATGAGTTGATTAAGGATTTCCTTAAGACTTTCCCGCCAAGATTCAAAGAATTCTGTACTTTGTTGGAAAGAAACAGAATTTTCATGGACAGAACCATCGGAGCTGGAGCAATTTCTGCAGAAAGAGCATTAAGCTATGGTTTCACCGGTCCGAACTTACGTGCGACAGGTGTAGATTATGACGTGAGAGTTGCACAGCCTTATTCTTCTTACCAAGATTTCGACTTCATTATTCCTGTGGGAACATCAGGAGATACTTACGACCGTTTCATGGTTCGTCAACAAGAGATCTGGGAATCAATCAAAATCATCAAACAAGCATACGAAAATCTTCCTGAAGGGCCATTCCATGCAGATGTTCCTGATTTCTATCTTCCTGAAAAGGCCGATGTTTATCAGAAAATGGAAGCTTTGATCTACCATTTCAAAATTGTAATGGGAGAAACGGATGTTCCTAAAGGTGAAGTTTACCACGCTGTAGAAGGTGGAAACGGAGAACTAGGATTCTATTTGGTGAGTGATGGCGGTAGAAGTCCTTACAGACTGCACTTCAGAAGGCCGTGTTTTATCTACTACCAAGCGTATCCTGAAATGATTACAGGTTCTGTAATTTCTGATGCGATCGTAACCATGTGTAGTATGAATATTATTGCGGGAGAATTAGACGCATAACATTGTAAAAAGTATCATTGTAAAATGTATTCACGATTTTACAATGATCAAATAAATAAGTCATTAGTACATTGTACACTGTACAATAATACATTTAAAAAAATGAGCGAAACAATAGCTTTTAAACCGGAAAGTTTAGCACAGGTACACAAAATTATCGCAAGATATCCTGAAGGAAGACAAAAGTCTGCTCTTATTCCTGTTTTGCATTTAGCGCAGAAAGAATTCGGAGGATGGTTAGATGTTCCTGTGATGGATTATGTAGCGGAATTATTAAGTATTAAGCCAATTGAAGTATATGAAGTGGCAACGTTCTATACGATGTTCAATATGAAACCGGTTGGTAAATACGTTCTTGAAGTTTGTAGAACCGGACCTTGTATGGTTTCAGGAAGTGAAAAAATCCTTGATCATATCAGGACAAAATTGAACATTAAGGACGGACAGACTACTGAAGACGGCATGTTCACATTAAAACCTGCGGAATGTCTTGGAGCTTGCGGATACGCTCCGATGATGCAGTTGGGAAAATTCTTTCATGAAAATTTAACGATAGAAAAAGTTGACGAAATCCTTGATCTTTGCAGAGAAGGACAAATCGCTTTGGATTAATTAAAATATACAATGAGTAAAAAACTTTTACTTAAAAACGCACATATAGAAGGCATTCGCTACTTCGAAACATACCGAAAAAATGGTGGTTACGAAGCTGCTGAAAAAGCCTTGAAAATGACCCCCGACGAAATTCTTGAAGAAGTAAAAGCTTCTGGACTTCGTGGACGTGGTGGAGCAGGATTTCCAACCGGAATGAAATGGAGCTTTTTGGCAAAACCGGAAGGCGTTCCAAGACACCTGGTGGTAAATGCTGATGAGTCTGAACCGGGAACTTTCAAAGACAGATATCTGATGGAGTTTCTTCCTCATTTATTGATCGAAGGAATGTTGATTTCATCTTACTGTTTAGGTTCAAATGTTTCTTATATCTACATCCGTGGAGAATATTCGTGGATTCCTGATATTTTGGAAGAGGCTATTGAAGAAGCTAAAGCGGCAGGATTTTTAGGTAAAAACATTTTAGGAACTGGTTTCGATTGCGAAATTTATGTTCAAAGAGGTGGTGGAGCTTACATCTGCGGTGAAGAAACTGCATTGCTTGAATCTCTTGAAGGTAAAAGAGGAAACCCTAGATTAAAACCGCCATTCCCTGCTGTAAAAGGACTTTGGGAAAGGCCAACGGTAGTCAATAACGTTGAATCTATCGCGGCAGTTGTTCCAATCATTGATATTACAGGAGCTGAATACGCTAAAATCGGTGTGGGAAGATCTACAGGTACAAAATTGATTTCTGCTTGTGGAAACATCAACAAACCGGGAGTTTATGAAATCGACATGACCATCACTGTTGAAGAATTCATTTATTCTGAGGAATATTGCGGCGGTATCAAAGACGGAAAAAGATTAAAGGCCTGTATCCCAGGAGGAAGCTCTGTTCCGATTGTTCCTGCTAATTTATTATTGAAAACCGTAAACGGAGAACCAAGATATATGAACTACGAATCATTGGCAGACGGTGGTTTCGCTACCGGTACCATGATGGGTTCAGGAGGTTTCATCGTATTGGATGAAGACCAGTGTATCGTAGAACATACCATGACTTTGGCGAGATTCTATAATCACGAAAGTTGTGGACAATGTACTCCTTGTCGTGAAGGAACGGGATGGATGTACAAGATTTTAAAGAAAATCGAGAAAGGAGAAGGAAAAATGGAAGATATAGATCTGCTTTGGGATATCCAGAGAAAGATTGAAGGTAACACGATTTGTCCATTGGGTGATGCAGCAGCTTGGCCTGTTGCAGCAGCTATTCGTCACTTCAGAGATGAATTCGAATGGCATGTTAAAAACCCTGAATTGTCTCAAAAACAAAATTACGGATTAGCACATTATGCAGACCCAATTCCTGCAGTAGAGAATAACGCTTAGAATGAAAAAGATATTGGCAGTTGGCCTAATGGTGTCGGGTTTTGCTTTTGGACAAGTTAAAAGGATACATTAGAAAAAGAATATAAATTGGAGGCGACTCCATATAAAGTTGAAAAGAAAGAAAAGCCTCTTCCTTTAAGCAAAAAAGGTCAGATGTTCGCTTTCTTTGGTTGGAATAGAGGAGCTTTTAGTAACTCTGACATTCATTTCAGTGGAAACGATTATGATTTTCAGCTGAATAATGTAGCTGCAAGAGATAAACCTACCAAATTTGGAATTGTTTATTTTGATCCAAGCTGGTTTACGGTAACGCAATATAATTTCAGAGTAGGATATTTTATTAAAGATAATTTAGCTCTTGTTCTTGGAATTGACCATATGAAATATGTAATGAAACAAAACCAGACGGTTGATTTTTCAGGATATATTTCAGATCCGAAATATGCAGCAATGGTGCAGAACGGCCAGGTTAATTTAGCTGATGAGCAGTTCCTTACTTTTGAGCATACAGATGGACTTAATTATGAGAATTTAGGTCTTGAGAAATATAAAAATCTTGTTCATAAAAAGAATATAGATTTGGTATGGTCTTATGGAGCCGGAATCGGAGTAATGTTCCCGAAAAGTAATATCAAACTTTTTGGAAATGAAAGAAGCGACCGTTTTCATGTGGCAGGTATGGGAGCCGATCTTAGATCCAGTTTAAACATGGTTTTCTGGAAAAACTGGATGTTGAGAGCAGAAGTTAAAACCGGATATATCAATATGTGGGATATTAAAACCACATTAAACAATAAACCGGATAAAGCTCGCCAGGATTTTGTTTTCGGACAAGCGCTTGCAGGAATCGGATATACATTCAATACAAAAAAGTATAATTAAAATATAGCTTAGGTGCTAAAGGCATAAAGCGAAAAAGCATAGAATATGAGCGAAGAGGTTAAAAAATTCAAAATAACTATAGACGGACAGACTACTGAAGTTTTGCCTGGAACTTCTATTTTGGAAGCAGCAAGACAAATCGGTGGAAAATCTGTACCTCCTGCAATGTGCTACTACAGCAAATTGGAAACCAGTGGAGGTAGATGTAGAACTTGCCTGGTAGAAGTTTCTAAAGGGTCTGAAGCAGATCCTCGTCCTATGCCAAAATTGGTCGCAAGCTGCAGAACCAACGTAATGGATGGTATGGAAGTAAAAAATCTTACTTCTGAAAAAGCTCAGGAAGGAAGAAAGGCTGTGACCGAGTTTTTGTTGGTAAACCACCCGTTAGACTGCCCTATTTGTGATCAGGCTGGAGAATGTCACCTTCAGGATTTAGGGTATGAACATGGTGTGGAAAATACAAGAACCGAGTTCGAAAGAAATACTTACGAAGCGGATGATCTTGGTCCTCACATCAAATTAAACATGAACCGTTGCATTCTTTGCGCAAGATGTGTATTGGCTGCAAACCAGTTAACAGGAGAAAGAGAGCACGGAATTCTTTTCAGAGGAGATCACGCAGAAATTTCTACCTATTTAAATAAAGCTTTGGATAACGATTTCATCGGAAACGTAATCGACGTTTGTCCGGTAGGAGCATTAACAGACAGAACAGCCCGTTTTGCAAGCAGAGTTTGGTTTACAAAGCCAATGAATGCATCTTGCAAATGTGATAAGTGTTCAGGAAAAGCTGTAGTATGGATGAAAGGTGATGAAATTGTAAGAGTTACGGCCAGAAAAGACCAATGGGGTGAAGTGGAAGAATTTATCTGCGACACTTGCCGCTTCGAAAGAAAAAGCTTGAGTGACTGGAACATCGAAGGTCCAAGACACATCGACAGACATTCTGTTATCTCATTGAACCACTATGAGAAGCCTAAAGATGAGCTAAGAGTTTTAGACAATCCTATGGCTAAAGAAATCAGTGAAAAAGACGAAAAATAATTTGAAATTTGATAATGAGTGAATTTGAAAATGAAAAGTTTTGCTTCCATCTTCAAACCTCTAATATCTAACATCTATAAAAATAAAAATGGATTTACTTACATTTAAACTTATACTTGTATTAGCACTTTTCCTGCTTTCATTAACGATTGCAGCCTACTCTACCTGGGCAGAAAGAAAAGTTGCCTCTATCATGCAGGATAGAATTGGTCCCAACAGAGCAGGACCATTCGGATTGCTGCAGCCTCTTGCTGACGGGGGAAAGTTTTTCTTTAAAGAAGATTTTACACCTGCCAATGCAGAAAAATTCCTTTTCGTATTGGGGCCGGCTTTGGTAATGTTTATTTCATTAATTACAGGAGCGGTTATTCCTTGGGGTAAAAGTTTAAATATTGCAGGTACTTCTTATGACCTTCAGGTGGCTAACATCGACGTTGGTGTACTTTTCATCATCGGAATGGCCTCAATTGGTGTTTACGGAATCATGATCGGAGGTTGGGCTTCGAATAACAAATATTCATTACTAGGTGCTATCCGTGCCTCTTCTCAGATGATTTCTTATGAATTGGCAATGGGATTGGCTTTACTTTCTATCATTATGATGACGGGAAGTTTAGATTTAAAAGAAATTACAGCAAGCCAGACCAATGGAAAACTATGGGGAATTATTCCTTGGGTTTCAGGTCTTAACTGGAATATTTTCTACCAGCCGATCGCTTTCCTTGTTTTCATTGTAGCAGCTTTGGCGGAAACAAACAGACACCCTTTCGATTTACCGGAATGTGAATCTGAATTGGTAACAGGATATTCTACAGAATACTCATCAATGAAATTAGGATTATATATGTTCGGTGAATACGTGAACATGTTTATTTCCAATGCCTTTATGGTAGTTCTTTTCTTCGGAGGCTACAACTACCCTGGAATCGAATGGGTAACTCAACACTGGGGTGAAAACACAGCAGGTATCCTGAGTATCGTAGCATTCTTAACTAAAACGGTAATCGGAATTTTGATCTTCATGTGGATCAGATGGACGCTTCCAAGATTTAGATATGATCAATTAATGCATTTGGGTTGGAAAACTTTAATCCCAATGGCATTGGTAAACTTGCTGATTACAGGAGCTGTAATTTTAGCATTTGGAAATTAAAATTTAAAATTAATTAAGATAACGGACAAGATTAGTCTAAAATCTAATGTCTAACATCTAACATCTATAATTAAATGAAACTTACGAACAGATCAAAAGTTGTTTCTAATAAAGAAATGACCCTTGCTGAAAAAATCTACTTACCTGCGATTTTTACAGGAATGGGGATTACATTTAAGCATGCTGTAAGAACCGTATTGAAAGGTGCTCCCGCAGTATATTCGTATCCGGAAGTACAGAAACCAAGAGCAGAAATCTGGAGAGGTCAGCACGTTCTGAAAAGAGACGAGGAAGGCAGAGAAAGATGTACGGCTTGCGGACTTTGTGCGGTGGCGTGTCCTGCAGAAGCAATTACAATGACTGCTGCTGAAAGAACTAAAGAGGAAAAACACCTTTACAGAGAGGAGAAATATGCATCGGTATATGAAATCAATATGCTGAGATGTATCTTCTGCGGTATGTGTGAAGAAGCTTGTCCTAAATCTGCCATTTATCTTACAGACAGATTGGTAGATGTGGAAACCAACAGAGGTTCTTTCATTTACGGAAAAGATAAATTGGTTGAAAAAATAAATGAAAGGATTGATATCACTGAAAGACAATCCGAGAAACAAAAAAATGCGGTAAAATAATGGATCAGTTTTTATTTTTCTTGGTGGCGTTTTTAGCAGTGGCAAGTGCGGTGTATTTCGTATTTGCGAGAAATCCTTTATATGCTATTTTGTCATTAATTGTTACGATGTTTTCTATTGCGGGTATGTACATTCTTCTGAATGCACAATTCCTTGCGATTATCCAGATTATTGTTTACGCCGGAGCGATCATGGTATTATTCCTTTATATCCTGATGATGCTTAACCTTAATAAACAAGACGAAAGTAAGAAGAACAATACTTTAAAATTTATTGGAGTTTTTACAGCCGGTCTTTTATTAATTGGTGTTCTAGGAGTATTCAGAGGAGTTCAGGACAACCATATTGCTGTTGAAAATGTAGACAGAGGTGTTGGTCTCACAAAAAATCTGGGTAGACTTTTGTTTAATGAATATGTTTTACCGTTTGAGCTTGCATCCATCCTTATTTTGGCAGGTATCGTAGGTGCGGTATTAATCGGTAAAAAAGATTTATAAAATTATGGGAGAAGTAAATACATTTATACAAAGCATCCCTCTGAATTATTTCATCATTCTTTCTTCAGTATTGTTCTGTCTGGGAGTGTTGGGAGTATTATTGAGAAAAAATGCTATTGTTATTTTGGGTTGTGTTGAGCTTATGCTAAATTCTACGAACCTTTTATTGGCTGCATTTTCTGCGTACAAGGGTAACGGCGACGGACAACTTTTAGTTTTCTTCATTATGGTGGTTGCTGCTGCGGAAGTAGCGGTAGGTTTGGCAATTATTGCTATGCTGTATAGAAATACCCGTTCTGTTGATGTTAGTATATTTAATAAATTAAGAGGATAAGAATGGAGAATTTAGTATATGCAATAGTACTTTTACCACTTTTAGGGTTTCTTATTAACGGTCTTTTCGGAAAAAATCTTCCAAAAATTGTTGTGGGTAGTTTGGCTACGGCAATGGTTTTTGCATCTTTCTGCATCGCAGTGAGTATTTTCATGAATTTTGATTCTGAAAGCCAGCCTGTAATTGTAAAAGCTTTTGAATGGTTTAGAATAAATGGAGTTCAGATCAATTTCGGATTCCAGATTGATCAGTTATCATTAATGATGGTTATGATCATCACAGGGATCGGTTCTTTAATTCACCTGTACTCTATCGGATATATGAGTCACGATAAAGGTTTTTATAAGTTTTTTACTTATTTGAACTTATTTATCTTCTCAATGTTATTATTAGTAATGGGAAGCAACTACCTGATCCTATTCATCGGATGGGAAGGTGTAGGATTGTGTTCTTATCTACTTATTGGATTCTGGTATACCAACGAAGAATATGGTAAAGCTGCAAGAAAAGCTTTCATCATGAACAGAATTGGTGACCTTGCCTTATTGATCGGTATTTTCATGATTGCAGGACAGACCAATGCTGTTGATTACCTTACGGTAGCAGAAAACGCAGGAAAATTCGAATTAGACGGAAGCGTAATTATCTTTATTACAGCGAGTTTATTTATCGGTGCAACAGGTAAATCTGCTCAGGTTCCGTTATATACATGGTTACCGGATGCGATGGCGGGTCCAACTCCAGTTTCTGCGTTAATTCACGCGGCAACGATGGTAACGGCGGGTATCTATTTAGTAGTAAGATCAAACTTTTTATTTACTTTAGCACCTACTGTTCAGGGAGGAATTTTATTCATCGGATTCTTAACTGCTGCTTTGGCCGGGTTCTATGCATTACGTCAGAATGACATCAAAAAAGTATTGGCTTACTCTACCGTTTCACAGCTTGGATTTATGTTCATTGCTTTAGGTCTCGGAGCGTATACAACAGCTATGTTCCACGTAATGACACACGCTTTCTTCAAAGCATTATTGTTCCTGGGAGCCGGTTCTGTGATCCACGCCATGAGCAACGAGCAGGATATGCGTTTCATGGGAGGTTTGAAAAAATACATCCCGATTACTCACGCAACTTTCCTTATCGGAACATTAGCTATCTCAGGATTCCCTTTATTATCAGGGATGATTTCAAAAGACGAAATTTTAGTAGCTGCTTTTGCTAAAAATCCAATCTATTGGGTATTATTATTCATTTTAGCTGCTGTTACTGCAACTTATATGTTCAGATTATACTATTTAACTTTCCACGGAGAGTTCAGAGGTACTGAAGATCAGAAACACCACTTACACGAAAGCCCGTCTAATATGACTTTACCATTAATCGTATTGGCAATTCTTTCTGTTGTAGGGGGATTAATTAACCTTCCTCACTTCATCGGTCACGGTCATTATGCAAAATTAATGGAATGGCTGAAGCCGGTTCTTACGGAGGAAAGCTTTAAACAAATGGAAGCTACCCTTTCAGGAGTTCCATTTGGTACTGAAATGATACTTTTAGGAGCAACAGTTCTAATGTTCTTCTGTGTTTGGTTCATCGTTAAAAACACTTACGTGAACAAGAAAAAACAAGCACTTCCTGAAGAGCAATACACCGGATGGGAAAAGCTGTCTGCTAAAAAATTATATGTTGACGAACTTTACAATGCATTAATTGTAAAAACTGTTGAAGGATTAGGACGCGGAGGAAAGATGTTTGATAAAGGTATTCTTGATCGTTTTGTAGACTTCGTAGGCGAAGGAGCAGAAGACAGCGGAAAAGCGATGAAGCGTATCCAGAATGGAAATGTGGAAAACTACATTCTGATCATGTCTTTGGCTGTGGGAATTATACTGATTGTTAACTTTATATTACAATAATGTCTGGTTTATTATTAACATTATTACTATTACCTCTAGTAGGTTCGGGATTAGTTTTTGCATGGAAAGATAAATCCAGCAAATATTTGGCACTGGGAATTGCATTGGTTCAAATGCTTGTAACGTTCTATATCGCGGCGGATTTTGATTTTAATCCGACTGTGGACAGCGTATTGCAGCACGAGATCAATTACCCTTGGTCACAATTTATGAAGAGTTCACTTCACTTCGGTATCGACGGAATGAGCTTGCTTCTTTTATTGCTGACTAATATTTTAGCGCCAATTATTATTTTATCTTCTTTTAATGAAAATGTAAGCTACAGAAATACATTCTACGGTTTGATCTTGCTGATGCAGTTTGGTCTTGTAGGAGTGTTCACTTCGCTTGACGGATTGTTGTTCTATATTTTCTGGGAAGTAACATTGATTCCTATCTGGTTCATTGCCGGACTTTGGGGTCAGGAAAATAAAAGATTTGAATTCACTACAAAATTCTTCGTATATACATTCGTTGGGTCATTATTCATGTTAGCCGGGTTGATTTATGTTTACAACAACTCTGCATCTTTTGCACTGACAGATCTTTATAATGCTCAATTGAACGAAACACAACAAACTGTGGTATTCTGGTTCATTTTCTTTGCTTTTGCAGTGAAACTACCGGTATTCCCTTTCCATACTTGGCAACCGGATACGTATACGTATTCACCAACTCAGGGATCGATGCTTTTATCGGGTATCATGCTTAAAATGGCAGTGTATGGAGTTATGCGTTATTTATTACCGATCACTCCCCTACCGATTGCAGGAATTTCGGGACAGATCGTGATTATTCTGGCAATTGTAGGAATTGTTCACGGAGCATTAATTGCGATCATTCAGACAGATATGAAGAGAATTATTGCCTATTCTTCTTTCTCTCACGTTGGATTGATGGTAGCGGGTATCTTTGCTTCTGCAGTAGTTACTCTAAGAGGAACTTTCACGATTGAAGGTGCTGAAGGAGCTTTAGTACAAACTTTTGCTCACGGTATCAACGTTGTAGGTCTCTTCTACTGCTGTGATATTTTATACAAGAGATTTAAATCAAGAGACATCAGACAAATGGGAGGTTTGGCGAAAGTTGCTCCTAAGTTTGCCGTATTGTTCTTGATCATTATATTAGGTTCAATGGGAGTTCCATTGACTAATGGATTCATCGGGGAATTTATTTTGTTAAAGTCTGTTTATGATTTTAACGGATTAGCAGCGGTAATCGCTGGTCTTACAGTAATCCTTGCAGCTGTCTATTTATTGAGATTTTACGGAAAAGCAATGTTCGGACAAGGTGATGATGCTGTTTTAAGTACAGTAAAAGATTTATCTGCAGTAGAATTCTCTGTATTGGCAAGTTTAGCGGTTTTTGTGATTGTATTTGGTATTTTCCCACAACCGATAATCGAAATGGTGAATAGTTCGTTGAAGTTTATCTACCAATCAATGGTAAGCTAATTTGATATTTTAAGAAATGAGTGTTTTAATTATTGTTTTCCTAACGGCAGTTGTTGCGTTATTTTCAGGAGTTTTTGAACAAGGGAAATTTGCAAGATACATTGGGATTTTGGGATTAATCATCGCATTATGGGTAAGTTTCATGCCTGAATGTGCGTTCTTTGCACAGTACAGACATATGTACGACTATACCGGAAATACTGCGTTATTCACAAAAATATCAATCGTAACGACATTATTATTATTCTTTTTGGGAGGTTTTGCATTCAGCAACCACAGAAGCCACCAGTCAGAATTATATGCATTAATGCTTTTTGCATTGTGTGGTGGAATTATCCTTTTCGGATACCAAAACATGGTAACGCTATTCTTAGGAGTTGAGATCCTTTCTATTCCTTTATACGTAATGGCGGGAGCTAACAAAACAGATCTAAGATCAAACGAAGCTTCAATCAAATATTTCCTGATGGGTGCTTTCGCAACAGGTTTCTTACTTTTCGGTATTGCATTCATCTACGGAAGTGTCGGAAGTTTTGATTTATATAAAATCCAGAATTTCGGAGTTTCAAATCCTCATGATGCCATGTTCATCTTGGGCGTATTATTGATTCTTTGTGCATTGGCATTCAAAGTAGCATTGGCACCTTTCCACATGTGGAGTCCTGATGTTTATTATGGAGCGCCTTCATTGATCACGGCTTTCATGGCGAGTGTTGTGAAGATCTCAGGATTCTTTGCTCTATTCAGATTAATGACGATCGGATTCGGTGGCGTTACAGCAGAATGGATCAATGTTTTTGGAGTATTCTTAATTATCACGTTGCTTTTGGCAAACGTTATGGGTCTTGCTCAGACCAATGCAAAAAGAATGTTGGCTTACTCTTCAGTTTCTCACGCAGGATATATCGGATTGGTATTCTTCGGAATGACAAGCCTTTCTACTTACAATTTGGCGTTCTATTTATTTGCTTACGCTTTATCTACAGTAGGAGTTTTCATGTGCTTAATTTATGTTGAAAAACTAAAAAGAGAAACATCTTTCGGAGCTTTCAAAGGATTGGCAAAGACAGAACCTTTATTGGCAACCGTAGCGGCAATTTCTATGCTATCCATGGCGGGAGTTCCGTTAACGGCTGGTTTCATGGGGAAATTTGCTTTATTCTCTCAGGCAATGAATTCTAATCACGGGGTTTTCTTGGTATTGGTAGCGGTTTTAGGATCTGCAGTTTCTATTGCTTACTATTTAAGATTGATCATTTCCATGTTCTTCTTCAAAGAAAGCTCATTCAAATCTTCAGAGAAAGTAACTCTTACATACAATATCGTTGGAGTATTTGTTATCGCTTCGATCATTGTCTTAGGTGTTTTCCCTGATTTATTCGCAAGATTAGTAGGGTTATAAAAACCTTAACATCATAAAATTTAAAAACCTTTCAATTTGTTTGAAAGGTTTTTTTGTGATTTTTTTATAAATTTCATTTTGAAAAGCTTCTCTTAAATAAAACCAAATGATTACATATATAACGCTACAGGATGATACCTTAGAAAAAATTGCATCCGACCTTAAAATCGAAAACCCAATATATCTCAGAGAATTCCACAATACTCATTGTGCGAAACATGAACGGTTTCATACGGATTTGAAACCGGGCCAATCTCTCCTGCTTCCATTCGGAAACGAAATTAAAGACCTCAACAAAAAGATTATTGAAAACGGAGATAGCTTATATTATCATCCTCATGGAAAAATCCCTTTTCAAACTCCTTTACTAAAAGGGAAATATAAGATCAATCATCGGAAGTTCGTGAATGACGAACAATTAACAGATTATCAGTATCAGATAGAACTTGCTTATATAAAATTGGAAAACAATCATCATATTTTCAGTTTTCAAATGTCCGATTTTAAAAAAGAAGGAATAGAATCGGATACCAAAATGTCCGGTCTGGCAAAAGCATGTGTTGAAATTTTATATCCTTTACACATTAGTCTTAATGAAGAATTAGAAATTAAAGATATACACTTAACCAGTCCTGAAAATTTGATTAAAGATCACTTAGAGACCCTGAAAAGTTATTTTACAGATCAGTACTCCAATTCATATATCAATCAAATGAAGCGGGTTGCAGAAAATAAAAAAATTCTTTTAGAAAATCTCAAAAATACATTACCCGTTCATTTTCTGACGGGCGCTTTCTATAGAACGACCTATGGTGACTGGACAGATTCACAGATCTATCATGATTTTATACCCTGGCTTACCAATGCCTCACCTATCCGATTCGAAATCCAGAACACAATCCAGCCCAAAGAAAATAACGTTGTCTTAAAAATTATCCAAAGTGGGCGTTCATCAGATAACAGAAATATGGATCAGCTTTATTCCAAGTCCTTCATTTACGATGCTAAAGCATCTTTAACAGAAAATTCTATTGATTGTGGTCATATTGCAGAATACAGCTTTAACAGAACAGATTTATCTTTTCAGAAAATAGAAGCTTCTTTCAATATATATATTGATGATATGACTGAAAAAGAAATCTTCAGTATGGAAAAACAGCAGAACTAATCGATATTATTTCTAGCAATTGATAATATTAAAGAATAGTAAAGTTTTGAAAATGTAGTAATTCTACTACTTTTTTGCTTTTAATTTTTTTATAGATTTATAAAACCAAATCAATATACACAAAATATGTCCGGTTCATCTCCACACGACGGAAAGCATTTCGTTGTACAAAAAGGGAAAGCCCAATGTAATCAGGGCAATCAATTTCCGCAGTATAAAGTAACCTCTCATCAAAAACATTATTGGAACAGTGAGAAGGGAGAAGCTGATTATTTAGCCGTTACAGAAGACGATGTACAATTTACACCTCCGGGACCGAGCTTTGGACAATGTAAACTAAAGCCTTCATCAGGAGGATATTTGCCATGTGCATTTGCTCCTGCAGGGAAATGGCAGAAAACCTATGAGCAGGTAAAAATCATGGGCAAATCGTGTGTCACAGAACTCTCAGAACTTATGTGCACTACAGGCGGAAAAATTACGATAAAGGAACATGGGCAAACCGCCGCTATGAATAAGCAAAATGTTCAGAATGCAGACCCTCAGGAGCAGCATAACATTAATCCTTTTGTGAATTTTAAAGAATTCCAGAAAGAAAACAGTGACAATGAAATTGATGCAATTTAATCTCAAATTGTAATGTTATGTCAAAACAAGGCGTTTATAAAATTTCCGGGAATACTCAACCCAAAATAGGAGAAACTGTAACCTATACCATTGATGCATGGTATCCGGCGACTCCTAAAGAAAAAAGAAATCCTGCATTGGTCACATGGCAGCTTTTTAAGAAAGTGGGTGGGAAATTTGTTCCTACCAATATCAAAAAGAAGGGAATCAGCAGTTTTACATTTCAAAATAACGCTTATCAGAATACTTATAGAATTGAAGCATATCTCCACGAACCGGAAGGCAAAGCTCCAATGGCTATTGAGGTACAGCCACAACCCAGCGATGTCCCAAGGATAAATGGTATTCAGCTAAAGTATGCCAATAACACCCCCGGAAATGTTTTCAATTTTACAGAAAAGCTTATTGCTGAAGCACAATGTACAAACTTAGAGGGAAAGTATCTTAAGTTTACACTTTGGGAAGATGATGCCAAAGACAAAGGTCATAATGCTAACAACTTGCAGGTAGACAGTAAACCAGGAAAAGTAATAAACGGTGTAGCCAAGGCAGAATTTACACTCACCTCAGCTTTGATGAAAAAAGCGATACAAGGTGAAACCGACATAAAGCAGCTGGAATTTTATGTTACCGTGGAATACTATGAAAATAAAAAGCATGCCTCAGAAAATGTAAACATCAATACCCCAAAAGAAGTTTATCTACCCGGTAAACCTCAAGCCAAGCCAAGCCCCCCGACTTCCCAACCCAAAGCTCCGGGTTCTCCGGCCGCCCAAAAAGGACAAAGCCAAAAAGAAAAAAACGGACTTATTGAAACCACTACAGAAGCTATTTCGGGAATTGTATCTGTCGTTGGTAAAAAAATTCATGACTGGGCGGAAGCGAGGGGAACAGTAAAAAAAGATCAAAAACCAGCACCACCTCCTCCTTCAGAAAAAAGTCCTACGGTAGTAAATGCCGATAGCAAAGCACCTAGTACCTGTATTTGTAAAGAACAATATAAAGACCTAGTATGGGGAGGAAAAGTAAGCTGTGAGTTTAGAAAAAAAGTAGTTGAAATTGCCAAAAGGCTAGGAAAAGATCCTAATCTTCTTATGGCCGGAATGGCTTTGGAAACCGGAAAAACGTTCTCACCTACAGCCGGAAAAGGAACGAGCTATGTTGGTCTAATACAGTTCGGAGATTCGGCAGCAAAATCTGTTGATACCACGCGCGAGAAATTACTGAAAATGACTGCCGTTAAGCAGTTAGAGTATGTAGAAAAGTATCTTGAGAAGAAAAAAGATAAAATAAACACCCTTACAGATTTTTATTTATCTATCCTTATGCCAGTTGATGTAGGTAAAGGAAACGAGCCAAACCATGTTGTTTTTGATAACAAATACCCTCTTGCCTATACCAAAAGCGGAAACCTGACCGATCTAAGCAAATCAAGGCATTATGGCTACCGCCAGAATCCTGCATTTTATTATGAAGGAGAGCTTCATAAAAATATTAAAGTAAAAAGAAGTAACGGAAAAATCCAATCTTTCCAGGAATTATATGATGAAAAGAAAATCTGGTTCGAAAATGGAGAAAAACAATATGACGGAGAAGGTAAAACTTATATTTGGGAAATAGAAAAAAGTATTTCAAAATTTTATGAAGAAGGAAAGCAAAATAAAGTAAAATTTTTTGAATGCAATAAAAGTGAGCCTGCGACTGCACAACCTACCTTGGATAAAGGTACATGGAACGTTGTAATTACAGAAAAATATACAGGAAGTAAATGTACACACATAGAAAGAACTGCAGTGAGAAACAATTGTAGAAGAGGAAAAATTGAGGTGTATGATCATAACCAAAAAATTGTCTTAACTTTCAATGATTGTTTATTGGAAGGGATTGCCGGTGAAGATCACATGAAAACCAATTCGGATGTTCCTTTTGGAGAGTTTCAGATTAACCAAAGCACTCCTTTTTATCAATCCAACAAAGAGAATAGAAAATCATATGGCCCCAACCCGAGACTCGTTTTTGAGCCAATAGCCGGGAATAAAGATGAAGCGGCGAAAAGTGGAAGATCTGCCATAAGAATTCACGGAGGCCGGCAAGAAGGATATGAGGTTAAAACATTAAAAAGAACCCAAGGGTGTATAAGAGTCTGGGATGATGATGCAAAAGCTCTGTATGATTGGTGGATAGATTTTAAGAAAAATAATCCCAATGTGAAACCTGGTAAAGT
>JBCNMJ010000031.1:0-34906 GCA_039594975.1 Chryseobacterium sp.
GTTCCCATTCCGAACACAGAAGTTAAGCCCACCAGCGCCGATGGTACTGCGACAAGCGGGAGAGTAGGTCGCCGCCAGTTTTTATTTAAAGTCTCATACTTAATGTATGAGACTTTTTTGTTTGTAGCATATACCCTGAACTACCTTTATGATATCATTACTAGTCCGCACATCTCTATTCTAAAATAAAAATTAAAGTAGCTTAGAAAACCGTAAAAAGCATCATATCCTATTGGAGTACTTAGAAGCTTTTTGATAGCTAATTTTTATTTTGGATAGTAACTTAAATCAATTTTTTTGGCATACTTTACATCGCTGTAATCTAAGGGTATTTATCTTAATTTGTTTTATAAGATCTAATATTTTAGGAAATAATTGTTTACTGATGAAAGTTTATCTGAGCAGTATAAGTTGCAGCTGGAACAGTTACGGAAACCCCACCAAGACGTATAGATATTGGAATACTTGAATAGGATATTTGAGTTACTAATAATCCTAACGTACCAGCAAACATGAGATCAAAAAAGGCAGAATCTGTCTGAAGTATTTCCGGATAAGTATTTCCATTATTGAAATAAACACTACATCCTAAGCATACACCTGTAATTGTACCTGTGCCTCCATTTCTGTTTGCGTAAAGATGAAGAGAGTTATTCCAAAGTGTAGGAGTATAGTACATTTTGATTTGAGATACAATACTACCTGTTTCTAAAAGAGCAAGACCCAAAAGTACGCTACGAGGGATTGTGTAAGTACCTAATATAATCGTATTATCTGAACTCGTATAAGTTCCGGAATAGTTATTCCCAGCTTCTGTAATAGGTGGGATGATCATGGCAGAGGGACTTCCTGTAATATTTACGGGGATATTGGAAGAAGGGGAAACTCCATTATCAGTAATGGTATAAGTAACAGTTAAAGAATTATTGGAAGCCGTTAGATTGGTGTAGTTATTATTTGGGCTAACCGAAAAAGTAAGCTGATGCCCGTTACCAATTCCGCTTCCGGTATAGGCTCCTCCAATCCCACTGACAATGGTGGCAGGTGTTGTAGAAAGGGTAATCTGTGAAGAGGGAGTTCCTAAAGTATCGGCAACACTACCTGTAGCAGGTGCTATTTGTAATTTTAGATCTATACCGGGTATATTCTGGGTTATAGAAGCAGTTATAGATCGTGTGCCACCAGAAGCTACCGCTGAAGTGTAGTTCAGCCATTTAGTTGTATTATTTGTAGGATTTGTAAGACGATTGCCTGCTTCTGTAGGTTTTATAAGGTCTAAATTAATGCTAGTTGCTTGCTCAATATCCATTAATGCAACTTGTGGTAAGGTAAAGCTAACACTGTATGTTTGTGCAGAGGCACCAGCATAAAACGTAAGACTGATTGAAGAGATTAATATTTTGATAAAAGTTGTCATTTTTGCTTTTTTATTTCGTTATACCCCACTTTTATACTTTCTTGTTGATATTTAATTTCTGTTAGCTGCTTTACAATACTAATTGTTATATTTTTAGTTTCAGAAGGTTTTAAAACAAACTGAAATTGATTGGTAGATATTTTATATCGCTTATCAAGACCATTTCTATAAATTTTCACGGTCCAGTTTCCGGGGCGTAAATAAGTAAAATCAAAAGGCTCTCCTATAATGCATATCTTTCGATAGGTTTGTTCTCCATTAGTAGCTTCCACAATGACACCGTCAGTTTTTTTAGTTTCTTTCTTTTGCTGATAATGAGCAAAAACGTAATGATTATTTTCTTCATTTTCATTGAGCGATATACTTCCCTGGATGACAGCAGCCGTAGTCAAACCGAAATTATAAATGTTTTCTTTATTGATAAGATGTAAACTTGCCGGAAAATTAGAATAAGGGATATCATTTAACTGAGTGCTCGATCTATCAATTTCGAGAAAATAATCGCCTGGAGGAATGTTTTTAAAAGTATAATTTCCGGCTTTATCTGTAATGGTGATATGATTACCCATCATTAATCGTATTCCGTCTACTTTTTTTACTCCAAGGTTATTGATGGTTCCGGATAAGGAGGTGTATTCTGCTATTTTTTGCACCGGAACATTCATTCGCATGGTATAACGTAAAGAAAATATGAAGTCTTTGCTGGAAAGCTCCCCACGTTGCAAATTGTAACGGCCTGATATATCAATTTCGTGATTTTTGAAAAGCTGGTGATGGAATAGAGCTTCAAGAAGATTTCTGTCCTTAAAATAATCTTCAGGCATATAATTATTTTGATAGAATAGACTGAAATTTGTTTTATCTGATAATCTGCTAATAACTCGGGCTCCAAAATAAGTCTGCTTTTGATTTTGCATTTGATATCTGGATGTTATAGCATAGCTTCCATACACATCAAATGAGGTATTAAATTTTTGAAATCCTACATTGGCTGTATAAAAGGTAGAATTTCCGGAAAACCCGGTCAGAAAGTTATTGGTGGTACCAAATTGACTTTCAAGATTTATATTAAATTGTCCTATTTTTTGATTTACACTTATTCTAAAAAATTTTTCATCGTAATCAAACTGCCTTGGCATAAGACGATCCTGGTACTTTTGGTACCCACTGTATACCATCATGGATCCTGTTTTTATGTAATTGTACTGAGCTCCGTATTGGAAATAACTTCTATAGGGAGCAGCCAATAATAAGGTATCTCTTTGATAGTTTTTAGCGTCCTGAATAAAGTTGGCAAACAAATTAACTTTTCTCAGAATTCTATATTGTATATTCCCGTTAAAAGTACTGGTGTTAGAAAAGTAGCCGGCGAATCTGGGGCTGGCTTTTAAATACATAAGACTTCCGCTGACTTTACTGAAATTAGCCTGAGTCTGCAGCATATAAGCAGTTCCTTCTGTTTCATTTGTTTTACTATATGTAATTTCTCCTGAAGCACTAAGGCTTTTTAGGAGTTGAAACTTACCTGCTAAATAAGGCAAATGGGTATTCGAACCAAACAGAGTATTTATTGATGTAAAATTGCTTTTTTCTGAAACAGGAATTTTATAAAGGTAACCGGCAGTTATTTCGGATTCTTTTTTTATTCTAATTTTTGAATAAATATTGAATTCATCCTTAATATCTCGAAAGAATCTTGGATGATTATAGAAAGCACCAAAACTGATTTTCTTTAAATCATAGCGAATCTCGGCTCCTCGTCCATATCGTGCAAACTCTGTAAGATAGGAAGCCGAATAGGTTTTATCTCCGATATGCACGAAAAGATTTGCATTTTTATAGTTGATAAAATATTCTTCGTAAGGAGTAAAAGCATTGAACTCAATAGGATTTTTAGTTGCCGCATGAAATTCTATTTGGCTGGTATTTTTATTTGTAAGACTTCCTTTACCATAGATTTCACCTTGGAAGCCATCTTGGTAAACACCCCTGTTCTGACTTCCTATAAAAGAAAGTGAAGCGGAAACCGGTAAACGGAAATAAATATCATCTTCTACAGGTTTTGTTGAAATAATTTTTACACTGCTGTATGCAGTGATAGCCTGAGCCGGATTCACCATAGAACGGGCGGTCAGATTTAAATTCTGATAATCATTCTTTCCTAAGTTCGGATCTGTATTTTTAGTAATTGTAATTACTTTACTGGCTCCGGCGGGAAGAACGAGAGTACTGACCTGGCTAATCAATGAATTGCTGCTTTCCATTGCCAGGTACTCTTTAGTATTTCCGTTATTTTTTAAAATAAACGAAGCCTTGATAACCTGACCTGCTTTTACAAACTCCGGAGATTCTAATAAGGTAATAGAAATATTACGGTTCTCGGAAACAATAATTTCTGTTTTCTCTGTAAACTTATTTTCAGTATCTTTTTCTGAAACATGCAGAGATATTTCATAGCTTCCTGAAGGAGCTTCGGAAGATATCCGCAAAGGAACAATATAAATTCTATCGTCTAATGCCGAAAGAGTAATCTCATCTTTTAAAAGAATAGGGCTGATAAATGGATTAGAAGTTTCAACATTCAGAAGGTAGGTTTTACTGTACTGCGATTTATTTTCTATTTTAAAAGAAACAGAAGTGGGGCTTCCCGGCAGTAAACTATCTTTTTTATTAACAAATTTCTGAGATTGATTTTGAGAAAAGATGAATACTGGGAATAATAGGATAATATATATGATCCATTTCCTAATCATTTTTAACTTCTAATTCAACATTAAGAGCAAAGGCATTTTCATCTTCATCGGTAGCTATGATTACAGCGTTGTATTTATCAGGAAGAATTTTACTGATATCTATGTCGAAAGATTTTGAAGTATTGGGAAGTAATGCCATGGTCATACTGGAAAATGTACCTACTTTTTCTCCTGTTTTACGATTATATATTTCAATATTCGCGGTAGGTTTACAAAATAAATTCCCATTATTGGCAATCCCGATTTTCACATTTCGCTGCTGTCCTTCTTTCTCAATTTTTACACTTTCAAACTTAAGAGAAGGCTTTACATTTTCAGTATCATAATTGGTAATGACCTGAATGGCATACCGAACTATGGATGTAATACTAATACCCGGACTGTCATTACTTGGCTTTATATCATCTACGGGCTCAACAATAATGACACTCCAATATGTTCCTGACTGGACGATTTTAGAAGGAACGTTAATTTCAAAATATACCTCTGTTTTTTCTTTAGCTTTAAGGCTTACTAGATTAGTATTGAGTTTTATCCAGTCGGTATTTGATTTTTCGTTTGTATGAGGAGCCGTATAATAGGTGGTTCCGTCTGCATGGTAGCTAAAATCCTGTAGAAAAATTTTTACATTCTGAGTAGTATTTCCAGTGTTCTGTAAAGTAACTTTTCCTTTATATACCTGGCCGTTTTCAACTTTGTAAATATGAGTAAGACCATTAAGTACGACAATACTAGCCTGTAATGAGGTGAATTGTAAAATAAGGGTAAGAAAAAATAAAATACGCTTTAACATCAAGAATATTTTTAGGGTGAAATAAGGACATAGAGAAATAAGAAGAAATTCAGTAAATTTCTTCTCATCTTAATCAAAAAGTATTGTTTTCTATTTAATTATCAACAAAAGTATACGTAACCTTTGCTATTGCAGTTGCTGTAGCTGTTAAATCACCATAAGCAGCAGTGGCACCGGGAGTAACCGTATAGGTAAGATTGTGGCCCTTACCGGATCCGTCTTCTGTATAGGCACTTCCAATGAGTGAAATTAGTGATTGATCTGTAGCAGTCAAGGTTAATGTGGAAGTAGGCGTTCCTAAAGCTCCTGCTCCTCCCACTGCCGCCGCTGCCGTAACTTTAATATCTACACCCGGGATTAATGCATCTAATTTTGCAGAAATATGACGAGTTGTAACGGTTGCCGTCTTAATAGACGAATAATTGAGCCAAAGAGTACTGTTTGTAGCCGCTGGAGTTATTGGTAAACCAGCTTCCGTAGGAGCTGTAAACCCCATTGAAATATTTTTTGAAGCTGAAGGCTCAATATCAAGTATTGCAACCGAAGGAATGGTAATGGTAATATTATGATTATCACTAATAGCGTCTTGTGCTTTCATATTAGCAGAAATTGCAACAAAAGCAAAAGATAGTGCTAATCCTGGAAGGTTTAATGGTTTCATTGTTTTAGTTTTAGGTAGTGAAGATAAGAAAATAAAATAAAAAATCAGAAAAAAAATATTTTATTTTTAAATAGTATGACGCCTTATAAGCCTTTTTATGAGGATGTTAGGTTGGAAAAACATGTGTTAAAATCACTTTTTGGTGACTTTATGTGTAGATGAAAAACTTATTTTTTTGATAAAAATTTAGAATCTACTTAAGATCCCCCAATGGATTTTGATATCATTAAACTTGAATGGATTTCCAAATTCATTTCCATTGGAAAGTTGAAAGCTCATAAGCCCGATAGGGATAAAGAAATTAAATCCGAACCCGACACTATAGAGCTTGGGTTTCACATTTAAAGATTTGTTGTTGAGCTGGCCATATTGTCCGAAAATATCAAAAAAAGCCTGACTACCAATCAAATACCGGTATTCAAGACTTCCATAATAATAAAAGTCGGCGGCGAGAGAGTTTTCGTTGAATCCCCGCATGGAATTCCACCCTCCGAAGCGATACAATTCGTTGGCGGAAAATTCTACCTTAGAATCCATCATTGCTCCTTCTGCTTTTATATTGAGGAAATGATTTCCGTTGATGTGATAGTTATGCTCACCAAAAAAATAGAATTGGTTTTGGTTGGCTTTAATATTGTCTTTTGTATAAGTAGTCGCTAAAAAATCATATCCTGCATTGATTCTTGTTTTGTAAAGAAAAAGATCAATATCAGTAGGTTCCGTCATTTCGTACCAGATACCCAGCCCTTTTTTATTATAGTCTTTGCCCTGAATATATAAAGTGTCAATAATGCTGGATGTTTCAAAAGTTCCTCTAAGTCCTATTTTATTTCTGTTATTGATGTGGTAATAAAAAGCCGGCAGCATTTTTACATTGGCATATGTAGAATCCTGTCTGAAAATATTGATCTTCATATTCATCCCGACATTCGATTTAAAAAGATAAGGAATATCCGTTTGAAGGTCAAACGTCTGTCCTTTATCCGGGTTTCTCTGCCAGTATAAATTAATGGTTTCAAAACCATTGAACATATTCTTGAAGTTCACGTTCAGCGTTCCGTTCAAGGTAAATTTATCCGTTTTATCATTTCCAAAACCGATTACTCCGTCAAAAGTATTTGTCTTTTTCTTTTCCAGGAACAGGTAAATCTGCGTAGAGTCTTTTGTAAAAAGTGTTTGTGGCTGCCTTTCCAGCGAGAGAAATGGATGACTTTGAAAGTTTTTGTTGATGGCTAAAAGATTTTTATCATCGTAGGTTTTTCCTTTGAACTCTTTTTCAAGATTTTTTATAAACCTTTTGGGAACTTTTACATAACCTTTCATCACAAAGCCGTCAATCGTTCTTTTATCATTCTTATTGATATCAAGATTCACAATCGGATAGCCGTCTTTCTGTCCTTTATATTTCGCTTTGATCCTGCTGAAAGAATAGCCTTCATCGATATATAATTTGTTGATGCTTTTTTTGGTAGAATCCAGATTTTTAGTGAAAAATTCTTTCTTCGATTTTAGCTTTATCGCTAACGAATCCGAAAGATCTATGAAAGTTTCATTGAAGTTTTTCCCTTTATCATAAAAGATTTCGGTGCTGTCACCTTTTACTTTTACTTCTTTTAATTGAGTTAAGAAATAATTTCCCTGAGCCAGAGAATCTAAAAACTTGACCGCAGAAACTGAATCTTTTACTTTTTTCTTGACCTTCGTTTCGGAATCTATAAGGAAATAATGTTTCTTCTGCGCCTGTATAAAAACGCAGAACAGTACAAAAAATATTTTTAAGAATAGTTTCAATTTGTCATTCTGAATGTAGTGAAGCGGAATGAAGAATTTCTATAAAAATACAAAAAGATCCTTCACTGCATTTCATTCCGTTCAGAATGACAATGCACCCAGATCATTCAACTATTTTTAAGCAAGTTTATTATATTTCTTCATTAAATTCTCGTAAGTTCCCTGCGGAAGGATCCACTTTAAAGGAACTCCTATTTTCTGCCCGAATTTACCAAAATAATAGTGAGCTTTCCATTTGGTTTTATTTAAAAGGGTATCAACATATTCTGCAACTTCCAAAGGCTCAGTTCCATCGCCAACATGGGAATTCATCAAAGCATATACTTTGTCGAAGACATTTTTATAAGGTTCAGAAACCTTTGTTCTCACACGGTTTTCTGCAATATTGGTTTTAATATCACCTAAATGAAGAGAGCAGATATTCACATTCCAAGGATACACTTCATATCTCATTGCTTCAGTTACTTTATCCAAAGCCGATTTTGAAGCAGAATAAAATCCACGGAAAGGCAGTCCCATTTCACTTCCGATACTGGAAACATTAATGATCTGTCCGAATTTGTTTTCACGCATTTTGGGCATTACGGCAGTCATCATTTGGACAGCCCCAACCAGATTCAGGTTGAAAAGCTTCAAAATATCTTCTTTTGAAGAATCTTCTACAGCTCCTACCATTCCCATTCCGGCATTGTTGATCAGGACATCGATTTTTGTTTCCTTTGTTAATACCTGCGCGATAGCATTTTGTACCGCATCATTATCTGTAACATCTGTAGGAATAGACGTGAAATATTGACTTTCGGTGTGCTTTCTGCTTAAGCCGTATACTCTGTGCCCCTTTTTTCCGAAATATTCTGCTAACACGAAACCAATCCCTGATGATGTTCCCGTGATGATAATAGTTTTTGACATTAGTAAGTAAAATATTTTTTTGAATTAGGAATTTTGAATTTGTTTTCGCCTATCCTAAAATCGTTCATTTTTATAAGCGTGTCGAATTTATGAATAAATTCTTTGTGATTGTCTTGTGGAATTTTTCTGTTTTCATCTCCGTCACATTCGGAATACGTTTCATCAACAATAGCTTTTCCCGTAGAGAAATTTACATCATAGGTAAAGCTGAATTCGCAGGTGTCTTCAAATTTATTGAATGCGCCAATAAGATAAAAGTCTCCGTTCTGAAAACGAAAAGTATATCTGCTGGTATCCGTGTGTCTCGAATTAGAATAAAATGACTGGGAAATAACAAGACAATTATTCTTTATCTGTATTTCCAGGTTATTGTCTTCAGGATAAAAGCCCGCTCCGCTTGAATTCAGTATTGTTGAATTCTCTTTCCAGATTTTTAAATTTCCCTGAATGTCTTTTAAGGTATAAAACTTTCTTTTATATCCTTGATTTTCAATTTTTTCAGGAGTGTTGTATACAATAACTGTTTCTTCTTTTCCATCTTTATCGAGATCACCTTTTACTTCCAGCACTTTTTCATGTCCTTTTGGAATAACAAAATCATTCAGTCCCTGCGATTGAAACATTGTAAAAATAAGTAAGGAGAAAAAAGAAAGGAAAATTTTCATTTACTGTTTGTTTAAAATCTTTGATAAATCTTCCCAAAACATCGGATAAGATTTTTCCACTACATTTTCATCTTCAATATTTAATTCTTTAATCAGGCAAAACGGTGCGAAACTCATCGCCATTCTGTGATCCTGATAGGTTTTGATAGAAATATTCTCAGCAGGTTCCTTAAAGTTGAGGGATTGTATGGTCGTATCTGTGATCTCTGTTTCAGTTCCCAGTTTTCGTAATTCATTATACAGAGCCATCAATCGGTCGGTTTCCTTTACTCTTAATGTTCCCAGACCAGAAATTTCAAAAGGGATTTTCAAAGCAGCAGCCGTTACACAAAGAGTTTGTGCAATATCCGGACAGTTATTCATGTCCAGAACGATTTTATCCGGGAATTGGAAATTTGGATCCGGCTGAAGCGTAATTTTATGTTCTGCTTCTGTAAAAATCGTTTGTATCCCAAAAAACTCTTCATAAATTTTTGCAATGGCAGAATCTCCCTGAGTGGACTCTCTGTAAAAGCTTTTTAAATGAATTGTTTCTCTCCCAAGTGCTGCAAAAGAGTAGAAGTATGAAGCTGAACTCCAATCACTTTCCACCTCGTAATTGACAACGGAGGATGGTTTGCTTTCATAAAAAGGTTCTACTTTAATTAAATTTCCGACAAGACTTGCCTGTATTCCGAATTTTTTCAGAATATCCAAAGTCATTTCAATATAAGATCTTGAAGTAACTTCACCCACAAGATTTATTTCCAGCCCTTTTTCAAGTTTCCCTGCAATCAAAAGGAGAGAGGTAATAAACTGGCTCGAAATATTGGCCGGAACATCTACCTTGGCCTCTGTTATTTTTCTTCCTTTAATTTTCAAAGGAGGAAATCCTTCATTTTCCAGGTATTCAATTTCTACGCCCAGATTTTGTAACGCGGTAACCAGATTTTTTATAGGGCGTTCTTTCATTCTTCCGGAACCGGTAAGAACTGTAGTTTTTCCTTCCGCGATAGAATAGTAAGAAGTAAGAAACCGCATTGCTGTTCCTGCATGGTGAATATCTACAATCTCAGTATCTTTCGACAATGCTTTTTTCAGCAATTGGGTATCCTGAGAATTGGATAAATTCCCGATTTGTATATTTTTAAACAAACTTTCTAAAATCAACAAACGATTCGAAATACTTTTCGAACCGCTGATTTGTATGGTTTGATTTCCGACTAATTTTGATTGTTCTAGCTTCATTATTGATTTCTGCATTAAATTTAAGATGATGAGCTTCTATTGATTTATACTCATTCTTTACCACTATTTCAATTTTTCATTATTCTGATGACGGTCTTTATCGCGATCAGTTTTTATTTTCATTTTCTTATCAAAAGCCTCCTGCAGATTCACTCCGGTTTGATTAGCCAAACATAACGTTACAAATAAAACATCTGCCAATTCCTCTCCAAGATCTTTGCTTTTGTCACTTTCCTTTTCGCTTTGCTCTCCATATCTTCTGGCAATGATTCTTGCCACTTCTCCCACTTCTTCTGTCAGCATTGCCATATTGGTAAGTTCATTGAAATAACGAACGCCAATTGTTTTTATCCATTCATCGACCTGCTGCTGCAGATTTGTAATTTCCATTATGACTTATTATTATTGATCTGTTGTTCCAAAGAACTGATTTTACTGTTTAATATACTAAGCTCTTCTTTTATTTCCTCTAAGTTGTCTGCCGATTTTCCCGAACTTTCAGTGTAATTGCCAATTTTCTTAAAGAAGCTCCTTATTGCCAAATAACAGGCAATTAAAATTAAAAGGGCCAATAAAAAAGGTAAGTTCTCGATAAAATTAAATTCCATCCCGAAGTTTTATTAAAATTTTGAAGATTATTCATAGGCTCCCAAAGTCGGAGTAGTGCTTCTTGAAACCCCAACGATATCCGTAGTGACCGATGAAACAGGAACACCCACATTTCTGGCCGGAGACAGCGGTTTTACTCTTAGATTTTGTTTTGCTGTAAAATAGTTGATGAATTGAGGGTCTTTGTTTTTATCACTTTGGGTAACAATCAGGGAATTACCAAAATCATAACCAGATTCTGATGTATTTGAATATTTAATTAAGGAGTTTTGAATTAAGAATCCAAACTGCTGTCCAAGAGTAGGTTCAACATGAACAGCATTATCTTTATCAGAATAAACAATACTGTTTTTTATACTTAGCTGTTGCAAAGCTGCCTGTTGTGTTTGCCCATTATCATCCTTCCATTCATTTGTTGCAAAAATTCCTTCTCTAGTAAAAGAGGCTAATGTTTTCGAATAATTGGCAATGGTAGCGTAAGTATAGCTATGATTTCCTCCTCCATAAATCCAGATACATGACAGCCCACAATTATTCATAACCAGATTGGTAGCATTAACAGTAGAAGTTAATGCATAAATTCCATAGTCCTGAAACGTATGAATAAAGGAGTTATTAATCGTTGCCGTTGCTTTTTTCATATCTAAACCTCTTTTTCCTCCGAATAATCTTGCATGAGTCATATTCAGTATCGAATTGGCTTCCATCCGGATAGAGTTCCAGTTGTTAGGAATCGTATCATAATAGGTGTCGTTTCTGTCTCCTCTTAAGATGACCTCATTATTCAATGCTCCATTGATATTTAAAGTAGCCGCGTCGGAAACTTTCATTCCACTGTTAGAGTGAAAATATACTTTTGTTCCAGCCTGAATATTCAGCTTTATACCGGGATTAATAGTTAGATCTCCATAAATGATTTTCGCTTTGGTATTCGTCCAGGTAGTATTGACATCAATTACATTCGGATTAGTCGGAGTCTTAATAAAAAACTCAGCATCCTGCACTACAGAAAATAAAGTAACATGCTGTTGTCCTGCACCACTTGAAAAAAGAACCCTGTCTTCGGCAATTGCTTCAGGACCTGTTGCTTCAGGGGCAATTTCCACAAAAATATAAAGACTGTCCTTTTTTCTCAAAGGAACATCTTTAAAGTCATATCCTGCCTTTCCGTCTACATTTATTCTATATAAAGATGAAGCTCCCTTTTCCAGATTGATTCTCGGGATAATCACATCTTTATTTTCATTATTATATACTTTTACCACATAGGTTTCTGAACGTATCTGATGATACACCGTGTCACAAAATACCGTATCTCTTGAAAAGCTTAATGGCTGGGTGGGCTCGTCAAATGTAATATCATCTTTATTACAGGATACCGCCAGAAGAAGCGCCCAAAAAGAAAAAGCAAGTAATAATTTGAATTTCATCGAAATTAAGGTTTATTAAACTTCAAATGTAACGAAAATACTTTGAATTTCTTATTCCTGAAAAATTATTGAAGGAGTATTTGTATATTATAAAAAATATTGTATTTTTGCAACCTAAAATTTAGCAGAGAAATATCCATTACTATTTCGAAAGCAAAACTTTAATTTTTTTAAAATTGTATTATGAAAAACGGAATCCACCCAGAAAATTATAGACTTGTTGTTTTCAAAGATATGAGTAACGACGAGGTGTTTCTTTGCAAATCTACTGCGGAAACTAAAGATACTATCGAGTACGAAGGACAAGAGTATCCTCTAATCAAAATGGAAATCTCTTCAACTTCTCACCCTTTCTATACAGGAAAAACTAAATTAGTTGACACTGCAGGTAGAGTTGATAAGTTCATGAACAAATACAAAAAATTCGCTAAGTAATTTTTTGCTATCAAAATATTTAAAAGTCTTTCGGTTTCCGGAAGACTTTTTTTATTTGTAATTTTGTTGAAACTAGAAATAAGAAGCTGGAAATTATAAAGCAGTTTAATAAAATATTTGAGCTTCCGGTTTTCATCCTCTCATTTCTAGCTTCTAACTTCTAACTTCTATAGAAATGCAATTAGTATTTTCAGATGCACAATATTGGGAAGACTTTCTTCCGCTTACCTTTACACGTCCTGTTGCAGAAATGCGATGCGGAATCCTTACCTTTTCTGAAAGATGGCAGAAAATTCTAAGTAATACCGAAGTTTCTTACTTTACAGAAATGTATCTTCAGGATAAATTTAAAGCACCGGAAGAAAAAGAGAGTCTTTTTTTAGTTCCGAACTTTATTCCTACAGAATCTGTTATTCAGCAGATCAGAGATCTTAAGCAGGGTGAAGCTTTGGTGTATGAAGACGAATTGGTAGCAGCGAAAGTTAATATGAAAGGATTCTCTCTTCATCAGATTGAGAAAATGACAGATATAAAAGAAGAACTTGTTTTCTTTAAAAAACCTAAAGACTTATTTACTTACAACCATCACGCGATTGATTTCGATTTTGATCTGCTTATAAAAGGAAGGACCTCACAAGAACTGTCTGCAACGAATGGTTTCCTGGGTGATAAAAAAGACCTTTTTATTGAAGAAGGGGCATATATTGAATTCTCAACGATCAATACAAGAACCGGTAAAATATATATCGGTAAAAATGCAGAGGTGATGGAAGGCTGCCATCTTCGTGGACCTATTGCGCTTTGTGATGATTCCAAATTTAACCTTGGAGCTAAAATTTATGGAGCCACTACCGTTGGTCCTCATTGTAAAGTAGGCGGAGAAGTGAACAATATTATCATTTTCGGATACTCGAGCAAAGGTCATGAAGGATTTGTAGGGAATTCTGTGATTGGCGAATGGTGCAATTTTGGAGCAGATACCAACTCTTCCAACATGAAAAATAACTACGGTAATGTAAAATTCTGGAACTACAGAACCAAAGCTTTTGAAGATACAGGACTGCAGTTTGCAGGTATGATTATGGGGGATCATTCCAAAACAGCCATCAATACTCAACTGAATACAGGAACTGTAATTGGAGTAGCATCCAATATCTTCAAGCCTGGATTTCCACCTAACCTTGTAGAAAACTTTTCATGGGGTGGCTTAAAAGATGATGAAAGATTCAGATTAGATAAAGTCTATGAAGTTGCAGAAAGAGCAATGGCCCGTAGAAAAGTGGCTTTAACGGAACAAGATAAGGCCATTTTGAAGCATATTTTTGAGACGTATTAATCCTGTTATACTAAAACTTCAAAATTTTTTTTGAAGTTTTTTTGTTTTTGATGTAATAAAATGTAAAATCTGGTTGTCTTACTTATAGAAACAAAACTTATGACCCAAGAGACCTTTAAGGATACGGTATTCATTCTCAAAGATGAGATGTATCGCTTTGCGAAAAGGTTCGTCATGAGCAGTGATGAAGCGGAAGATGTGGTGCAGGATTTAATGATTAAGTTTTGGCAGAAGAAGGAAGAGTTGGGACAATTCGGGAATTTAAAATCCTATGCGTTGAAAGCTGTCCGGAACGAATGCCTGAACCGGCTGAAGCACCACGATGTGAAGTTAGGATTTGCAGATATGCAGCTTCACCGCTCGGAGCTTTACAGTATGGAAGTGAATAATCTGAAAGAGCAGATTATCGGGTATATCAACCAGCTTCCGGAAAAACAAAAGATGGTTATTCATTTGAAAGATGTAGAAGAATATGAAGTTTCAGAAATTGCTGAAATGATGGAAATGGAAGAAAACGCAGTAAGGGTAAATCTGATGCGTGCTAGACAAAAAGTAAAAGAACAAATCTCACAACTGATGAGCTATGAACAACGACAAATTTCAAAATAAATACGACGAAATCTTCCAGAATATAAAGGAAGAGAAAATGGATTGGGATTTTGAAGATTTTCTGAAAAAAGCAGAAGGAAAAGATGTGGAGGAAAAAGGAAATGAAGAAGCTCCGGTTATCCCGATCGGAAAAAATAAACCTGCTTTCCCTAAATGGTTTTGGATGGCTGCAAGTGTTGCTTTGCTTCTGGGAATTGGTTTCGTTTTTAACCAATATCAACATTCAGGGATAGAAAATCAGGCTCAGCTGGTAGAAAGCCAGATTAAACAGCAAAAAAATAATTTCATCGAAGAAAATAATGATCATCAGTCGCAGGTTGCAGTGAATCATCCGAGTGATTCAATCTCCGGAGCTAAGCAGGATTCTATTTTTCAGGGGAATACCATTGCCGAAAAAGATGTTTTAGATGAAATTTTACCTAAAAGAGGAAGATTAAAAAAAGAAAGAAAGCTGAAATACGTTTATAATTCTTCCTATAAAAAAGCTTCAGATTCTACAGGATACAAAGATTCTTATGTGATTGTCAACGGAAAAAGAATTGAAAATGTGGAAGAAGCTATTAATGTGACTAAGTATTCATTCCAAATATTTGCAAATAACGTCAGTGAAAAACTGGTACAACCAAAAGTCGTTGAAGACGATTATTAATTAACCTTAAAGATTATGCTCCTGATCAGGCTCTAATCCTCAGAAAATAAAATTGAACTCATGAAAAAAATAATCATAATATTCGCACTAGCCTTCTCACATTTTTTCAATGTGTATGGGCAAAAAGATAAACTTGACCAGCTTTTTGACAAATATCAGGAAGTAGAGGGTGTAACTTCTATAAAAATTGCAAAACCGATGTTCGGAATGTTGAATAACCTGGATCTTGGTGATGCGGAACTGGATCAGATAAAGCCTTTACTCTCAAAAATTAATGGTTTGAAAGTACTTATTGCGGAAAAGTCCCAAGATGGGAATTCTGTAAAAGGACAGAAGTTAGATCAGATCAGCAAAGATATTTCGTCTTATTTAAGCAATTTGAATTATAACGAAATCATGACCATGAACAGTAATGGTGCCAAAATAAAATTCCTTTCAGCTGAAGAAAAAAATGGGATTCTGGATGATTTGTTACTAAGTATTGATAGCGGAGGAGAAGAGAATATTCTGGTGAAGCTGGATGGCAAATTGTCTATGAATGATATTAATAAACTTATTAGTTCGACGGAAACGAAAATCAATCCTGTTACTTATACCAGAAACAATATTACCTCAGATATTACCTCTTCCTATTTAAACGGAGAAGCCAGAAATGTCGGTGAGTTTTCAGGAATCCAGGTGAGTACCGGTGTAAATGTAGTTTTTAAACAGGAAAGTCCTACGAATATTAAGGTTATTGCAGATGCAGACAAGCTGCAGTATATCGTTACTAAAGTTGAGAACGGGGTGTTAAAAGTTTATGTTGATAATAAAGGGCAGAAAAACCTGAAATTCAAAAACATCAGTGTAAATGTTTCTTCGCCAAGAATGGATAATATTAAAACTTCTTCTGGATCAACCTTTACAACAGTTAATGCTGTGAAAGAAAATAATATGGTGATCGATGCATCTTCCGGTTCTATAGTGAAAGGTAAATTTATGATTTCAAATAATACAACGGTGGAAGCAACTTCCGGATCCGATATTAAAATTAATATCAATTCTAAAAACTTTACTTTCAAAGGATCAAGCGGTTCGAATACAAGTTTTGAGGGGCAGACAGGAATAGCAAGCTTTGATATAAGCAGCGGAGCGCTTTGTAATGCTGAAAACTTAAAAGTAAATATGGCAGATGCAGAATCTTCATCAGGATCTAGTCTTTCTGTGAATGTTACTGATAAATTAAAGGCTAAAGCATCTTCAGGAGGCATCATTAAATATAAGGGTAATCCGGAAATCACATCCGATATCAGTAAAACCTCGGGAGGGGCTTTAAAGCAAATTAATTAAGACTAAAAAACAATCGCCATGAAAATACTAAAGAACATTTTTCTGATCATTGGTACGATGTTTCTGATGCAGTCATGCGTCGTTTCTTCCGGAAAAGGAAATATGGTTTATTTTTCAGATTCCGGGAACGATTTTAAAGGAGCGAGATTTACAAGTATTAATGTACCTATGTTTCTTGCAAAACCGGTAATTAAAAAAGCATTGAGAGAAGACGGGGAGGATAATGAAGAAATTATCAAGCTGGTCAAAAAAGTTTCCAAAATAAAAGTATTGACGGTGGAAAATGGAGACAAGGCTATGCTGAAAGATTTTGCGAATTACTTAAATAACAATAATTACGAAGACTGGGCAACGATAAAGCATGATGGAGATAATGTGAACATTCGTGTAAAACAAAAAGATGATGTTATCAAAAATATGTTGATCACAGTAAACTCCGATAAAGAATTGGTTTTTGTAGATGTTAAAGGAAGCTTTACTGCAGATGATATTTCTAAAATGATTGCCTCAGCGATGGATAAATAGACACTTCATATTCATATTCATATACTTATTATTTTGTACAATCAGGCCGTTCTGAAAAAGAACGGTTTTTTTGATTTAAGTTATTGATTATTAAATTTTATGTAAACTATCAAAATCGATTTTCGTATCTCGCTAAAATGTCTTAATTTTGCAAGAAAGTAAAGATGTCTATTCATAACAAAATTGTAGAGACAGCCATCACTTTCGATGACGTGCTTCTAGTCCCTTCTTATTCAGAAGTTTTACCTAATCAGGTTTCATTAAAATCAAGACTTACCGACAAAATTACGCTCAATGTTCCTATCGTTTCTGCTGCAATGGATACCGTTACAGAGGCTGATTTGGCAATTGCTTTGGCGAGAGTTGGAGGTTTAGGTTTCATTCACAAAAATATGACGATTGCGGAACAGGCTGCACAAGTAAACAGAGTAAAACGTTCTGAAAACGGAATGATTTCTGATCCTGTTACCCTTTCAAAAGACCATACTTTAGCACAGGCTAAAGAAACAATGGCTAAATATAAAATCTCCGGTCTTCCCGTTGTAGATGCTGAAAATACATTGATCGGTATTATTACAAACAGAGATGTAAAATATCAGGAAAACCTTGATATGAAGGTTGAAGAGATCATGACGAAAGATAATCTGATCACTTCTGATAAAAATACAAACCTGGAAAAAGCAAAAGAAATCCTTCTTAAAAACAGAGTTGAAAAGCTTCCTATCGTGGATGCTGATAACAAATTAGTAGGATTGATTACCATTAAAGATATCGACAATCAATTAGAATATCCAAACGCTAACAAAGACAAAAACGGACGTTTAATCGTTGGAGCGGGAGTTGGAGTCGGAGAAGATACTTTAGACAGAATTGCTGCTTTGGTTCAGGCTGGAGTGGATATCATCGGAATTGATTCTGCACATGGTCATTCAAAAGGAGTGTTAGATAAAATTTCAGAAATCAGAAAAGCATATCCGGATTTGGATATCGTTGGAGGAAATATTGTAACGGCTGAAGCTGCTGAAGATTTGATCAAAGCTGGAGCAAACGTTCTTAAAGTAGGAGTTGGGCCGGGTTCTATTTGTACAACAAGAGTAGTTGCAGGAGTTGGAGTTCCTCAGTTATCTGCCATTTATAACGTGTATGAATATGCTAAAACTAAAAATGTTGCAGTAATTGCTGATGGAGGGATTAAGCTTTCAGGAGATATTGTTAAGGCAATCGCGAGTGGAGCGGGAGCAGTGATGTTAGGTTCATTATTAGCAGGAACTGATGAAGCTCCGGGAGAAGAAATCATTTTCCAGGGTAGAAAGTTCAAAACATACCAGGGAATGGGAAGTCTTTCTGCTATGAAAAGAGGAGGAAAAGAAAGATACTTCCAAAGTGAAGCTAAGAAATTCGTTCCGGAAGGAATTGAAGGAAGAGTACCTAGTAAAGGAAAATTGGAAGATGTTATTTTTCAGTTGACGGGAGGACTTAGAGCCGGAATGGGATATTGTGGAGCAAAAGATGTTGAAGCTTTACAAAAAGACACTAAAATGGTAATGATTACAGGTAGCGGATTGAAAGAATCCCATCCACATGATGTGATTATTACTCAGGAAGCTCCGAATTATTCTTTGTAAGATTATTATTTCCTAAATATAATGAAAGCTGTTCAATGGTAAATTGAACAGCTTTTTATTTTAAGTCTTTGGAAAAATGCTTTTAAATAGCTTAATGTTTTGAAAATTAATAATAAAACGTGCCATACAAGTAGGATATGAATAATTAATTTGTAAATTTGGAAACCTTAAAATAATTAAAAGAAATGAAGAAAACATTACTTTATGGTTTTATGTTGTTTTCGTTATCATTAACGGCTCAACAGCAAAATAAAATCTGTGGTTTTGATGAAGAATTAGCCTTACAGGATAGGCAAAATCCTGGAATGAGACAGGCATTTGAAAAGATTGTTAAAAAAATTAAAGAGGAGAAGGCTAACAACCCTTCAATGACATCGGCTAAATTAGTGAATGGTGTTTATGAAATTCCTGTTGTTGTACATGTAATTTATCCTACTGGTGCTGCCGTTGGAACCGCTTATAATAAATCTGATGCCGATATCCAGGCTTGGATAGAACGAGCGAATCAAATGTACGCGGGTACTTATCCTTGGCCTGCTAGTGGTGTGCCGGCAGACTTTGGACAATCTGCTGTTTTTCCAATTAGATTAGTATTAGCGAAAAGAACACCGAATTGTACATCAACCAATGGTATTATTAGATATGATGGAGGCAGTTTAAGTGGTTATAATACGTCTGGAATGGCTTATCAAACAGCTAATGGAGCTAATAGAACGGCTATTAAGACTTTGGCACCACATTGGCCTGAAGCTTCTTATTTTAATATTTATGTCATCAGTACATTTGATGGTAATACCTCTCCTAATTCGGGATTAATGGGATTTGCTGCGTTTCCTAATAATCTTGACGCAAACTATGAATCTTTCATGAAGTCAGGGGTTGTTACTAATGCTCATGACACTACATTTGCCCATGAGTTTGGACATGCTATGGGATTGTATCATACTTTCCAAGGTGGAAATTATGCAGCTGCTCCAGGAGCAGCAGATTATTGTCCTCCAACTACTGGGGTATGTGATGAGGACGATGATGGAATATGTGATACAGAGCGAGCTGGTAGTGGATATTTACTTTGGCCGGTACCAACTAATTCTTCAATTAATCCGTGTACTAGTACTAATTACCAAGGAGTACAATATAATATGATGAATTATTCTAATTCTGTTGCTCAAAAATTTACTGCAGGACAAGGTGAGAGTATAGATAATTATTTTATGATATTTAGAAGCAGTTTAACAACTTCGAAGGGAGCAACGCCTTTACCTACATCACCTGCTCCATCAATTGTACCGATTGCTGCTACTTGTAATCCTACAGGAATAGCTAATCCTGGAAATTTCTTGGCAGGTCCTACTGCAGTTAAGTTAGGAGATATCAATAATGAGTCACCGGGGTATTGGCAAGCTCATGCAAGTTACTATATAGATTATACCTTAAATGGTTGCTTGGCTAATGTACATACCTCTTTAGTTGTAAATCAACAACAGACCGTAACAGTAGAATTTTTAAAAGCTACAGCAGCAGATCAATCGATTAGGGTTTGGATTGATTATAATAATAATGGAACATTTGAAGCATCTGAATTAGTGGCATCAGGTAATAATGTCGCTGCTGGAGCGGGTGGCTTTGGAACTTTTACAGCTAACTTTACTCCTCCATTAACCGCTGTAATGAATACTCCTCTTCGTATGAGAGTGTTAACTGATATGAGTAGTCCTAGTTCTTATTCGCCTTGTGGACAGTTGGGATATGGCCAAGTAGAAGACTATTCTGTAACATTAGTAACCAATTTGGGGACAAATGAAGTTAAAGCCGATAATGACGATTTGGCTATTTATCCAAACCCTGTAAAAAGTGGTGATAATATATTCATTAAGGTTAAAAATGGGAAAGATCTAAAAGTTTCTATTTTGGATATGTCTGGAAGGTTAATTGCCAGTCCATCTGTAACAGGAGAAGGAAAAGATGTTTATAAAATAAATCAACAACTTGAAAAAGGGGTTTATATGATTCAGGTTTCAAATGGTAAAAACAGTAAAACATCTAAGCTGATTATTAAATAAATAATTTATAAGTCTATATAACTATATAAATAAACGAAATGCCTCCATTTATTGGAGGCATTTTATATTTATGTAGCAGAAACATAATCTCATTTAATCTTTTTAAATTTAAACTTTGGCTTAATGACATAGTTTAAGAATTGTCCTTTTGATCGTGCTGCTTTGAATTTCTCAGATATTTCTGCCGGAACTTTATAGTAATCATAAACAGCTCCTGACTGATATATAATTCTTAATATTTCAGTTTTCGGGAAATATAGATAATGATTGACTACACTTGAAGGCATATCATTATTTTATCAAAAATTATTCCTTAAAACTTTAAGAGTTTGTTGATTTATTCTCCGAGTTTGTTTTTGAAATCATCAATCCTGAAGTCTGTTACGGCATTTCCTTTCTCTATTTTTTCTTTGGCATACAATCGGAAATCATTTTCGGTTTTTTCAAGAAGGTGGTCATAAGGCCCAATATGAGAAATAAGTTTTACCAGAACCGGCGAGATTTCAAGACAGATAAAAAGCCCCATGATAAAGCTGGCAGCTAAACCTATAATTGCCGAGTTTTTCCCAAGCTCATCCAAAGCCTGAAGCCTTGCAGCAAAACCATTGAATTTATCTTCAAAAGTTTCAGTTGATTTTCTTTCTGTTTCAAGGTTGGTATAAACTTTTGAAATTTCCTTGTCAAGATATTCTAGTCTTGGAGCAACCTGTTTCTGGTAATTTTCTAAATCCTGTCGTCTTTGTTCTTTTAGCTCCTGTTTACGTTTGGCATTGCTCCCAAAACCTACCTTTCCGCTAGTGAGACCTGTTTTGGTACCAAGAATTTCTTTTTCAAGCTCTACTGAGGCAGAGTCATAAGATTTTTGATATTGAGCAATCCTTTCGGAGATTTGTTTTTTCTCGGTCTCAAAAGGTCCGCTTTGTTGTAGGATACGTCCGTTCATTTCTCCCTGTAACTGCTTCTTGTTTCTTTGAATAATGGTATTCAATTGCTTGTTGACTTCTTTTTCAAAAATTTTAAGCTCTAATGGTTTTGAAATGATAATGCCTAAAAAAGTTGCCAATACAAGACGGGGAATGGCCATTAAGATCTGATTCCACCATGTACCTGTTTTTTTAATGGATGAAACGATATAACGGTCCAGATTAAAAATCATTAATCCCCATAAAATACCGAATCCAATAGCTGTCCAAATATTGTCAAATACAGTGAACATAGCGTAACCTGCGGAAAGGGTGGCAAATACTGCAGTAAAAAGAACTATTCCACCGATTCCTGAAAACTTATTCCATTCGCTGGGTGTTTTTTTTAGGATGTGGATGTTTCCACCAGAACAGATCATAAGAAATTTCTGAAACCAATTGATCTTATAATCGGTTTGATTTATAATTGATTGTGTTTTTTTCATAACAGAAAATTTATACAAAAGTAATACTAAAAATCATACCAATGTTAAAAATAGTATTATGTTTTACCAAGTATGGTTGAATTGTTGGTCAATGTTTTGGTTAATAGTACTTTAATTGGGGAGAATTAAATTAAAATTACATCAAAAAAACTCAATATTTATAAACGAATTTTAGAAAAAAGAGCTATGTGGAGTATATCAAAAGGATAAATGTATTTGTAAAAATAGTCTTATCTTTAAATAGCCAACCTACAAAAAAGATAGTTATGAAAAATGCAGTAAAACTTTCAATAATGTGTATCGCATTCGTTTTGGTTTCTTGTAAAAAGGAAAAGACTATTGATGAGGAACTGAAAGAAGTTGCAACCAATATGAATAAACTTACCCCTCAGATTCTCAATGACGGAATTCGTCTGGACAGTGTTTCAGCTTTACCCAATAAAGTTTTCAAATATAATTATACGCTAACGGATGATGTTAAAGAAAGTGTGACGCCTGAAGAAATAGAAACATTCAAAAGCCAGGCTAAAGAAGGGGCGATCAGATCCGTTAAAACTTCTGAAGATATGGAAGAATTCAGGAATAATGATGTGACTTTACAGTACTTTTATTCTGATAAAAACGGGAAGCCGACAGCAGACTTTACCATTACTCCTGCTGAATATAAAACAAAATAATGTTTTATTTCAACCGATTCGGGTTTTGCTTTAAAAAACTTTCCCATCCGGTATAGGATTTAGTGTCCGTAAGTGTACCAGAATTAAAATGATGGCAGACCGCTACTGCCAAACCATCGGAAGCATCGAGGTATTTTGTGGGGAATTCTTTTAACTTCAGAAGATTCTGAAGCATTCCTGCAACCTGCTCCTTGCTGGCGTTTCCGTTTCCGGTAATCGCCATTTTTATTTTTTTGGGAGAATATTCTGTAATAGGAATATTCCTGTAAAGACTTGCAGCCATTGCAACTCCTTGAGCTCTTCCCAATTTTAGCATACTCTGGACATTTTTCCCATAAAAAGGAGCTTCCAAAGCCACCTCGTCAGGATGGAATTCATCGATCAGAGCCAGGGTTTTATCAAAAATATATTTAAGCTTGGTTTCATGATTAGGATATTTCTTCAAAAGTAATTCGTGGATAGAAATCATTTCCATCTTTCCTTTCTTCACGGAAATTAATCCGAATCCCATAACCGTAGTTCCGGGGTCAATTCCTAATATTATTTTCTCTGCTGAAATCATTGCTTCAAAGATACTGCTTTATTGAGGGAGTTAAAAAATGAATGAGGAATTATTTTCCGGTGAGCATTTTCTCTGCAATCGGAATCCATTTCCCATCATGCCGAAGTAAAAGGATTTTATCAACTAAGAATTTAGTTTTATAAGATTTGTTTTGGTAGATTTCCCAGGCTTTTATAAAGTTTTCGTAAGTGAGATCTCTGTATCCTACAGTAACATGAGGATTAAAAGAATATTTTCTGAAGTTGAATTTTTCTTTAACATTCAGCTGGAGTTGCTTTAAGTTTTCATTCTCTTCGGGCTGTACAAATAAAACAGGATTTTTCGGATTAGGAAAACTTCCAAAACCATTTAAGATAACTTCAAAAGGAAGAAGATTTGTATTGATTTTCTGAAATGCTTCATGAATATCATTTTCAAGTTCAGCCTCTCTGTCAAAAGGTGGACATAAAGTAATGTGAGCTTCATTTTTTAATGCTTTAGAATTGGCAAAATTAATGGACAGATCTTTTTTAAAGGTATTGATTTCCTCAATAATGCTTTGAGGAGGATAGATGGCTATGAAGTACATTTTTTTCATAATTCAAAGGTATGTTTTATTTTAATGTAAATTTTTTTGAATACATAAGAAAATTATGCATACCTTTGTAAGGTATTTAAATCATTGGGATGAAAAAAAATAGTCTCTATAAAGGAACACTCCAGAATATTATTTTAAAGTTGCTTTCAAAGGAGGTTAAAATGTACGGTTATCAAATTACGCAACGTGCAAAAGAACTTACTGAAGGTGAACTGGAAATGACGGAAGGTGCATTATACCCCCTTTTACATAAATTGGAAGCGGACGGAATTATTACCTCTGAAGTGCAGGAAATCAACGGTAGAAACCGAAAATACTACCTGCTTACGGATAAAGGAAAAAAACAACAGGCATTACAGGAAAACGAAATGAAAAGCTATCTGTTTAATCTTAAAACTATTTTTGATATATGATATCGGTAGAGCACAAAAAAGAAGTTCGTGTCTATCTTCTTTCCAAAAAACTTTCGTTAGATGTATTAATGGAATTGGAAGATCATTTTTTAAGCCAAATTGATGATCTTATGATTCAGAATATTTCCTTTGACGACGCTTTTAATGATGTAAAGCAAATTTGGAGTGATGAGCTAAGAATGATAAAAAATTACTCTGGAAAAGAAACTTCTGCTTTTGTAAAAAAAATTAAACAACAAAAAATTAATCAGATCTTACACCAAAGCTCATTGCTGTCTATAGTTATTGTTTTAAGTGTCATTTTACTTATCAAATATAATACACAAGAAAATTTTATCAATTTAATGAGATATTTTCTGTTTATTTTTATGGGACTTCCTGTTTTTCATTATCTTTTTAATATCAAAAATTATCTTTTGGTTTCTAAGCTTAAACCATTACAAATTAATGTTTATCAAGGGTTAAATACAATAATTTTTATTCTTAGTTTTATGATTGGATATGGAGGGACTTCACTTTTAAAAATGGGGGAAAGGTTATTTAATTTTGTAGATAATCCAACAGGGATTGGTTGTGTTGCATTTATTTTAGTGTGTACTTATTCTTTTTTATATTCTTTTGGTTTTCTTTCTCAGATTGCTTTTGTAAAATCTACGAAAAAGATAAATCCCTATCTTAAAACTCTTTAATCTATCACAGTAATGAACAAAGAATACCTTATACAAATAGAAAAATACCTAAAAGGCAAAAGATTGAGCCTGGTTGTATTTGCTGAAGTTTATGATCATTTTGTCATGCAGATTTCTCAATCGATGGATAAAAACGGAATCAGTTTCCAAGAGGCTTTTGTAAATGTAAAATTGAATTGGGAATATGAGCTTGAAATGGTAAAAGCGGATATTTTTTCATTCAGAAAGATCGCAAGGATTGAAAAAAGGATATTACAAACAAGATTTAAAAAGGTGATATGGTCATCACTTCTTTTTTCTCTGCTGGTGGGATTAACTTTTTTTGTTTCTGATGAGTTGTTTTTTTATACGGAGATTTTGGCGCTCTTAACTTTTATAAGCATTCTAATGTATAATTTTATTGGGAAAAAAATGAGTTTCCGGGAATATCAGCAAATGAGTTTTCATCCTTTACTGTTAAGAAATATATTATTAGCTATTTTAGTTTTTCCGGTGACAGGGTATTTTTTTGAAACATTCGAATTTTGGAAGCCGATAGTAAATCAGCTCATTATTTTATATAGTGTTGCCGTACAAATTCAGCTTCTGTACTTAAGAGCTAAAAAAATTAATGTATTACTATCA
Source organism: Chryseobacterium sp. (assembly GCA_039594975.1). GTDB lineage: Bacteria > Bacteroidota > Bacteroidia > Flavobacteriales > Weeksellaceae > Chryseobacterium. Next base: position 25,780 of record JBCNMJ010000031.1, read on the forward strand.
TGAATCAAGAACACCTGAATCTTATCAGAGATTATCTGATCTTTCAAAAACTTCCGTTGGACATTTTATTGGAAGTGGAAGATCATATGGCTTCACAGGTGCTGGATATTCAGAAGAATGAAAGTTTGAGTTTTGATGAGGCATTTCTGAAAACTCAGAAATTGTGGGCAAGTGAGTTTAAAATGACGACCTATTCGGCATTTTATTCGGAACAGATCCCGGTAATTGTTAAAAAAATTGTTAGAGCCAGATATAATAAGATTTTAAAAAAGTCATTTTTTTATGCGTTGATTTCTTTAGCAATCAATTTACTTTTTATTTATTTTTCGAATAGTCAGGAAATGTACACCGACTTTTTTAGAGGTCAGAATTTAGTGTTTTTATTAGCCCCTGGTCTGGTTTGGGCATTTAATTATAAAATCAGGAAATATATCAAAAGTGATTTTAAATATAAAGGAAGGTCATTCTATTCCATCTATCAGCAAAATATAGGAATTATGGTTGTGGGTACTACTACCATGGCTCAGATTGTTGCTAAGGAAGGTAAATACGCATATTTATTGTTTAAAACTAATAATCCTGAAAACCTCCTGTTTGCTTTAGTTACTTTGCTTCTTCCTTTTATAGCGCAAATCGTTGTGATTTTTGGAATCCTTAATTTCTTTGAGCACAAAAAAACATTGAAAAAATTATCGGTACTTGCATAGATTAGATTGAAATTATTTTATTGAATTATTGATATGTTTGTTGATTTTTTTATTTTTTATTCTGTTTGTTTCATTTGTTGTAATAATTTATTAAATTTAGATAAAATTAAAAAACAAACGTATGAAGACAAAAATCTATCTTTTTCTATTAATGAATACTTTTTTTGCTTTAAAGGCACAAACTCCTGAAATTTTATATTATAAATTTGAAGGTACTGTTTCTAACATCCCAAACCTTGCAACGAATCCTCCGGCAGGAACACAGACAGGTCAAATTGTGGGCAACTTAACTCTGGGAAATAATACAACTTGCTTAGGGAATGGTTTAATAGGCAGCGGCTCTACTGGAACCTCAAATTATTTCGATACGAAATGGAATCTTGCCTTAAGCGGATCTTGGACAATACATTTAAAATTTAATAATTATACAAGTGATGTAACCACAGTATATTATCTTTTGGGAGATGCTCTAACCGGCGGAAATTCTTTCCGTATGTTTACCAATGGTGCTCCGGGTACAGGAGGGGTAAGATTAACGGCTAACGGAATGTCCAATGTAGATATTCCGGGTGTCTTTTCTACTACTCCGGCATTGGTAGATTTAATATTTGTTTATGACAGCAGTTTACAAAATATAAAAGCTTATTTGAATGGAGTTCTTAAAACAACAGTAGCTCAATCGGCTCCTTTAGTTTTTAACGGTGCTTTATTTAAACTTGGCACATATGGTACTAATACGGGAATGAAGGCAGGAATGACAATGGATGAGTTCGGCCTTTTCAATCGAGCTATAACAGATACCGAAATAGCTTCATTAAATAATTTTTGTTCTAATTTAAGTACTGCTGAAGTTAAAAAAGACAACAATGCTCAGATTGTAGTAAAAGGTAATAATCTGATACTCACCAAAGGTAATTTTGGGAAATACGGTATATATGATTTGTCAGGACGTCAAATACAAATCGGCGATGAATCTTCAAATTCAGTTGGTATCGGGTTGTTACAGAAAGGAATTTATATTATAAAATATGGAAATGTCTCGGAACGTTTTAAATATTAAAAACCAAAAAAGTCTTTTGTATATGCAAAAGACTTTTTTATTATTTTGAGATCAAATCACAAAACCAAAAAATATATTCTCCTGTTTCTTCATTTTCATCAGTTTGGGGCTTTGGGTAAGTTTTCCTAACAGTTTCTCCAATTTCAAAATCAATTGGAGTTTTAAAGATTGGACCGTCAAAAGTAAAGGTGTGAAATTCTCCGTTTTCTCCACAGGGATCAACATTTTGGGGTAAATCATTAATGAAGTTTTCATCAATAATCCTTCCTGCAAAACGTTTGTCCAAATAAGTTTCATTTACACAAGTTACGATGGTTTTAAAACCTAAATCTAAAAACTCGTGGATGAGGTTAGTCGTATGGATTTTCCATAAAGGAAAAATTCCTTTCATTCCGATGGACTGTAATTGATCTTCGCGGTATTTTCTTAAATCTTCCAGAAAAATATCCCCGAAAATAGAGTGAGTCACGCCTTGAGATTGTATTTGATTCATAGTTTTATTCATGATCTCACGATATTCTTCCATGGAAGGCTCTTTCGGAAGTTCCATTTTAATTAAAGGAAATCCCAGACTTTCAGCCTGTTTTTCCAGTAATGAAACATGAACTCCATGCATCGAAATTCTCTGAAATTCCTGATTAATGCTCGTAAGTAAAGAAGTAATTTCAAATTGGTCTTTCTTTAAAGTTTTGTATAATGCAAGGGCAGAATCTTTTCCACTACTCCAGTTGAAGATGGCTTTTTGTTTCATCAAAACAAATATTAGCTTAAAGACTAAAAATTTAAATCCTCCGGTTTTATTTATTATCTGGTTTTCCGAAATTATTGAATTCGTTAGCTTCGATCTTGTTTTTTTCGGCTTCCTGCCTTTTTTGTAACTCTTCGGCGTTCCTGTTCATGTCACTTTTGTGTGTGGCATTCATAGGATATGAATTGCAGCTTTTTAAGAATGTTACAGTGAAAATTATCAGCGTTAAGAAAAAGAAATTTTTCATTAAATTTTTTTAGGTATTAAAATAAAATCTACAGATTATTCAAAAATACAAAAAACCTCAAAGAAAATTCCTTGAGGTTTTAATTTATAATTCTTGAAACAGTTTGTTTTCAAAATTGCCAGTCCGGCTATGGACTACATGTTTCTTCTGTATTTACCGCCCACTTCAAACAAAGCATTGGTAATTTGCCCAAGCGAACAATATTTCACGGCATCCATCATCACTTCGAATAGGTTTTGCTGATTGATTGCTGCGTGTTGCAATTGTTTTAAGGCCTCTTCAGACTTGCTTTCATTGGCTTTTTGGAAGTTGTGTAAGGTCTCAATCTGAGCCTGTTTTTCTTCTTCGGTTGAACGGATAACCTCTCCTGGAAGTACTGTTGGCGAACCGTCTTTTCCTAAGAATGTATTTACTCCGATGATCGGATATTCTCCGGTATGTTTCAACCATTCATAATGCATAGATTCCTCCTGGATTTTTGAACGTTGGTACATCGTTTCCATCGCACCAAGAACACCACCTCTTTCCGTAATTCTGTCGAATTCAGCGTAAACCGCTTCTTCCACCAAATCCGTCAATTCTTCAATAATAAATGAACCTTGTAGCGGATTTTCGTTTTTCGCTAAACCTAATTCTTTATTGATAATCAACTGGATTGCCATTGCTCTTCTTACAGATTGCTCAGTCGGAGTCGTAATCGCTTCATCATAAGCATTGGTGTGCAATGAATTACAGTTGTCGTAGATTGCGTAAAGTGCCTGTAAAGTCGTTCTGATATCATTGAAATCAATTTCCTGAGCGTGAAGTGAACGTCCGGAAGTCTGGATGTGGTATTTCAACATCTGGCTTCTTTCGTCGGCTCCGTATTTCAGTTTCATTGCTTTTGCCCAGATTCTTCTTGCTACACGTCCGATTACCGAATACTCAGGGTCGATTCCGTTGGAGAAGAAGAAAGATAAATTCGGGGCAAAATCATTGATGTCCATTCCTCTTGACAAATAATATTCAACATATGTGAAACCATTTGCCAAAGTAAATGCCAACTGAGAAACCGGGTTTGCTCCCGCTTCTGCGATATGATATCCTGAAATAGAAACAGAGTAGAAGTTTCTCACTTTTTCTTTAATAAAATATTCCTGAACATCACCCATTAATCTCAAGGCAAATTCAGTTGAGAAAATACAGGTGTTCTGAGCTTGATCTTCTTTTAAAATATCAGCCTGAACGGTTCCACGAACTGTTGCGATTGTTTTAGCTTTAATTTCAGCATAAACATCAGCAGGAATAATTTCGTCACCTGTAATTCCTAATAGTTTTAACCCTAAACCATTATTGGAAGGTGGTAATTCACCATTATATTTTGGTCTTGCTAAGCCTTTATCATCAAATTTTTCCTTAAGTTTGGCCTCAACCTTAGCCTCAAGATTATTTTCAGCAATATATTTTTCTACATTCTGATCGATGGCTGCGTTCATAAAGAAAGCCAGCAACATCGGAGCAGGTCCGTTAATCGTCATTGAAACCGAAGTCAATGCATTCACCAGATCAAAACCTGAATATAGTTTTTTAGCATCATCTAAAGTCGCAATAGAAACACCCGCATTTCCGATTTTTCCGTAAATATCCGGTGGTAAAGCCGGATCTTGTCCATAAAGAGTTACCGAGTCAAAAGCTGTAGACAAACGTTTTGCGGGCATTTCCGCAGAAACATAGTGGAATCTTCTGTTGGTTCTTTCAGGACCTCCTTCTCCAGCGAACATTCTCGTTGGATCTTCTCCCGTTCTTTTAAAAGGATAAATCCCTGCAGTGTAAGGGAAGCTTCCCGGAAGATTTTCCTGACCTTTCCATTTGATCAAATCACCCCAGTCGTTATATTTTGGTAGTGCAATTTTCGGAATTCTTAAATGAGATAAAGATTCTGTTGAGGTTTCCACCTTAATTTCTTTTCCTCTTACGAAGTAGGAGTAAAACTCAGCGTGGAAAGCTTTTTTCGTATCATCCCAGGTTTTCAGGAAGTCGATATTTTCCTGCTGCAGTTCTTTTTCGGCTTTTTGATACTCAGCGTCTAAAGCTTCGTTAGAGATGATTTTTTTAACACCATCAATATGGTACATTTTTCTCGCCAATTCAGCTTGTTTTTCAATGTTGGCGTCATATTGTTTGTTGTTTTCAACGATTTCAGAAAGGTAACGAACTCTTTTTGGAGGTATGATTGTTACTTCGTCTGTAACTTCCTGCTCAACAAATGTTTGGAACTGTGGTGCGTTGTCACCCTGAGCCTGTCGGAGGGTTTCATTTACCTTAGAAACTAATCTGTTGTATAATTCTGTTGTTCCGTGATCGTTGAATTGTGATGCCTTTGTTGCATAAACAGGCATTTCATCCAATGGCTGTTCCCACAATAAATGGTTTCTCTGGAACTGTTTTCTAACCGCCTGAAGCGCATCTAAAGCACCTCTTTTATCAGATTTATTTAAAGCAACCAAATCTGCATAATCCAACATGTCGATTTTCTCCAACTGCGTAGAAGCTCCATATTCAGGAGTCATTACGTACATGGAAACATCTGCGAAATCAGAAACTTCCGAACCGGATTGTCCGATACCTGAAGTTTCCAAAATGATAACATCAGGATGAGCCAATTTCAAGACATTCAAAGCGGAATGAATGAACGGAGAAACGGAAACGTTGTTTTCTCTTGTCGCCATAGAACGCATATAAACTCTCGGATCGTTGATCGCGTTCATACGAATTCTGTCACCCAACAATGCTCCTCCTGTTTTCTTTTTTGAAGGATCAATGGAGATAATGGCAATTTTTTTATCAGTATTAGAACGTAGGAAACGTCTTACCAATTCGTCTGTTAATGAAGATTTTCCTGCTCCACCGGTACCAGTGATCCCAATGATCGGGATATTTAAATCTTTTGATTTTTCATCTATTGCTTCAACTAATTCAGGCTTTTCTTCTGAAAAGTTTTCAACCGCAGAAATAATTTTTGCAATGCTTGTCGGATTTTCAAAGCTGATTGAATCTAAATCATTTGTCGTAACGTCTTTTCCTGTTGCAAAGTCTGATCTCTGAACCAAATCATCAATCATTCCCTGTAATCCAAGTTCACGACCGTCATCCGGAGAGTAAATTCTGTCGATTCCATAAGACATTAATTCTTTAATTTCTTCGGGCAGAATCACACCGCCACCACCACCGAAAATTTTAATTTGTGGTGAGTTTTTTTCTCTTAAGAGGTCATAGATGTATTTAAAATATTCGTTGTGACCGCCTTGATAAGAAGTTAAAGCAATCGCATTGGCATCTTCCTGAATAGCTGTGTTCACCACTTCCTCAGCAGATTTGTCGTGTCCAAGATGAATCACTTCACATCCTGTTCCCTGAATCACACGACGCATAATATTGATAGCAGCATCGTGACCATCAAACAATGAAGCAGCGGTTACGATTCTTACTTTATTTTTTGGAGTATATTTTTGGGTTTCCATAAAAAACTAGAAAATTTCTGAATTCCCAAATATAATAATAAAATAGTAACCGCTTGTTTTGGGTTAAGTTGTTGGTATGTAGTATTTTGTGTTGTTTTTGTTATGCTGCTTCTCACCTTCTGAACAAACATTCGTTTAGAAATAAAGCAATATTCAGTTTAAAAATCTCAAATTAATTTCTCTACTTTTGCATCATATTATATAAGTATGAAAAAGGCATTATTATATTTCGCGTTAGGAACTGTTCTGAGTTTTTTAATCAATTATTTTTTTTACAGCTCAGAAAACCTTGGTCTTGATATTTATTATGCCTTAGCTTTCGGGATTGCCTGGGGAATTGCTTATTATCTGGACACTCCCAATTTTACATTGCCTCAAAAATTAGGATTGTCTTTTTTAGCAATGGCAGTTCTTGTTGTAGTGGGAGCTTTATTGTTCAATCTTGCACTGGCTATTCCGTCTATTCTTAAATTTTCTACCGTATTCGTTGCTTACTATTTGATTGCGAGTTTCAGAGCCAACAAATCACTTCGTGATTAATGCATCATCATAAAACTTGCATACATTAATAATAGTCCCATAAAAATTATTCCTATAAAATTGATCATAAATAGAAATATGCCTTTGAAGATACTCATCGTTCGGGAGCTTTCATAGACTCTGTGGTGAGCTATAAAGAAATAGATGAACATATAAACAATAGCGGCCATATTAATAAGTACAATTAATAAGTTTAAAGGAGTATAATCTGGTAAAAGATCTGTAATTCTATCAAGAAATATTAAGATAAGGGTCCCTAATAATAGGAATGAGAAATAGTGAAGGGTGAAAATTCCATGATCAAAATACCACCATTTCTTTTTGTTGTGGAAGATCCAAAGGAAAAATGCGAAAACAGGAAGGTAAATGAATAATGCTTTTGGAAGCGTATGAATCATGGTTTCCTTGAATTTATCAAAAATAAGATCTCTCTTCAAGCCCTGTTCCTGCATATGGAAGATCTTTTTTGCGAAAGGCTTCATGAAAACATAGATCGCATGATTTTTTTTGTTTTTTGCATGGAGTGAATCAAACTGCTTCATGCTTGTTGCTCCAAGAACACTTATTTTTCCGTCTTTAGTTTCTCCTAAAGCGTCTGTGTCTATATCATTTCCGTTGACTTCTGTTACTTTTATATCTTTAACAACCTGTTTGGATTCTAATGAGTCTTTATTGAGCTGTTCTTTAGATAGGTTTTCTTTTAAATTGTCTGTAATTTGGGCAATTTTTTCATCTTTGGCTTTTTCTTTTTCAATTTCCTTGGCAATATGTGTTTTTTTATCGTGTTCAGTTGATTCCTCTTCTGAGCTGGAAATCAGGGGAGGAAGGAAAAATGTGATAAAACTTATGAAAATATAAAGCTTTACAGGAGCAACATATGTCTGTCGCTTTCCTGCAAGGTACTCTCGGGTTAGTTTTCCCGGTTTGAGTAATAAATATTTTATTGTTTTCCAAAACTCTCCGTCATAGTGAGTGAAATCCTCAATGAAGTGAGTGAAAAGATAATGAAAAGGTTGCTTGGGCTCTATATTTTCCTGTCCGCAATGCGGGCAGTATCTTTCTTCAACGGTATGTCCGCAGTTAAGGCAAGTTTTGTCTTCTCGGGTTTTGCCGTGGCTCATAGTTTTAGTGTTTAGCGCAAATATAATTAATTATGAATATAAAGCAGTCATATCAGTAATATTTTGGATAAATGTTTAAATAAAATTAATAAATATGATGTAAAACGTGTCGAATGTTTAAATGGTTGGTTGTTTTGAGATATATAAATACTAGTGCCAGAAAAGGCATTAATTTTTTTGAGAGTATTGAGTAAGTCTATTGAATTTAAGAAGCTAATCCGGTATTCAATAGATTAAATGAAATATGTTTTTGCATTCCGAAAATAATTTGTACCTTTGCACACCCTTTTAGGGGAAAATTATGTTTAATCTTTAACTAAAACGTGTGAATACATTAAGTTACAAAACTGTTTCAGCGAACAAAGCTACTGCTAATAAAGAATGGGTTGTGGTAGACGCTGAAGGACAACCGTTGGGAAGACTAGCTTCTACGGTTGCAAAGATTTTGAGAGGTAAGCACAAAACGAACTACACACCTCACGTAGATTGTGGTGATAACGTAATCGTTTTGAACGCTGGGAAAGTAACTCTTTCTGGAAACAAGTGGAATGACAAGACTTATATCTGGCATACAGGTTATCCTGGAGGACAGAAGTCTATGACTGCGGCTGAACTTCAGAAGAAAGATTCTTTAAAAGTATTGGAAAAATCTGTAAAAGGTATGTTGCCTAAAAACAGATTGGGAGCTGCTTTATTAAAGAACCTTTACTTATATGAAGGAACTGAGCACAAACATGAAGCTCAACAGCCTAAAACAATTAATGTTAACGAATTTAAATAATTAATTATGTCTATAGTTCACAAAATCGGAAGAAGAAAAACTTCTGTAGCTAGAGTTTATGTAAAGCCAGGAACTGGTAACATTACAGTAAACGGAAAAGATGCTAAAGAATATTTCTCTACAGACGTTATGGTTTACAAATTAAACCAACCGTTCATCCTTTCTGAAACTGTTGGTCAGTACGATGTTACTGTAAACGTTTTCGGTGGTGGAAATACAGGTCAGGCAGAAGCTATCAGATTAGGTATTTCAAGAGCTTTATGCGAAATCAATGCTGAATTCAGATTAGCTTTGAAACCAGCTGGTTTACTTACAAGAGACGCAAGAATGGTGGAAAGAAAGAAGCCAGGTCAGAAAAAAGCAAGAAAGAGATTCCAATTCTCAAAACGTTAAGAATTGCGGTAAGCTTAAAGCATTATGCAA